>CAVBQN010000074.1:0-10540 GCA_963597545.1 Fusicatenibacter saccharivorans | reverse complement strand
TATTGCCTTCGGCACTTCCCCCGAAGGGGGAAGCAAGACGTTACGTAGCTAACGATTTCCTTAACTTAATAGCATTGCTTTCCGTAAGAAGGGGAGAGAATCGCAGGCTGCTTCATGGTATGATGACGGAGCATTGCATGAGCATACATATAAGATCAGACTCTGCGATTTAATCCGTGTTTTTCTAATTGTCTGTTTTGCTTTTTAAAACGAGGAATATACATCCAAAATGTCTGATACTACATCTCACGGTCTGCTGGATCGACTGTTTCATCTGACCGAGAACAAGACGACGGTCAAGAGAGAATGTCTGGCCGGACTCACGACCTTTGTCTCAATGGCTTATATTTTATTTGTCAATCCCCAGATCCTGGGGGATGCCGGGATGGACGCGGGGGCGGTCTTCACGGCTACCGCACTTTCGGCGATTTTGGGCTGCCTCCTCATGGGATTCCTTGCGAACTATCCGATCTCCATCGCGCCGGGGCTTGGTGACAATGCTTTCTTCACCTACTCCGTCGTCCTTGCCATGGGGATGCCATGGCAGCAGGCGATGGCAGGGGTCTTCATCGCTTCCATCCTGTTCACTGTCGTTTCCATTTTCAGGATCCGTGAGATCATCATTGATGCGATCCCGCAGGATCTGAAATATGCGATGGCAGCCGGCATCGGTATCTTCATTTCCTTCGTCGGCCTGCAGGGCGGCGGCATCGTCATTGCAGATCCGGCGTCCATCATTTCCATCGGCTCCTTCAAGGTACCGACCACCTGGCTCACCATCTTCGGTACCCTTGTGACCGCGCTCCTGATGGCGAGAAAAATCCCCGGCTCCATTTTCTATGGCATCGTCATCACCGCGCTCGCCGGCCTTGTGACAGGCGTCATCGCACCGCCGGACAGCATCATCTCCATGGCACCGTCTCTGGCACCGACCTTCGGTGTCGGCGTGACGCATATGGGAGCGATCCTGACGGATCCTACCATGTGGGCGGTCGTCGTCATCTTCTTCCTGGTCGCTTTCTTTGATACGGCAGGCACACTCATCGGCCTCGCACAGCAGGCAGGCTTCATGCACAATGGCAAGATGCCGCGCATCGGCCGCGCACTCATGGCAGACTCTCTCTCCATGCTTGCCGGCGCTGTCATGGGGACGACCCCGACGGCAGCGTATGTCGAGGCTTCCGCCGGCATCGCGATGGGGGCGCGCACAGGTCTTACCGCTGTCGTCGTCGCGATTCTATTCGGCGTCAGCATGATCTTCTCGCCGCTCCTTGCCGTCGTCACAGCGAATGTCACTGCTCCGGCGCTCATTGTCGTCGGCGTCCTTATGGCATCGGCACTGAAGGAGATCCGCTGGGATGAGTTCGAGATCGCGCTCCCGTCCTTCCTGATCGTCATCGGCATGCCGCTCACTTTCAATATTTCCTATGGCATCGCCTTTGGCTTCATTTTCTATCCGCTCGTCATGATCGCTGCCGGTCGCAGAAAAGAGCTGAACTGGATCATCTGGCTCATGTTCGTCCTCTTCCTCTTGCTGCTCGCGACACTGACGATGTTGAAATTCTGATGAAACTAGGCTTCTGGGCCTATGGATCTAAGGAAATGCGGAAAGCGATCGGATCCTTACTTTCGTGAACCCGCTGAACCCACTGTACTTATAGAACCTGTCTATTTTTTTACAAAGGAGAATCATATGCTGACTAGAGAATTGCTCGCTTCCTACATTGACGCCGGCGCTGGCCGCATCAAAGCGGACATGGCGGTCATGGGCGGTACCCTGATCAATGTCAATACCGGTGAATACTATCAGGCAGATGTTGCCATTTACAAAGGCAAGATCACGGCGGTAGAGAAGGATATTTCTGACTATGTCGATGATCATACGAAGATCATCGATGCGAAGGGAAAGTATCTCGCTCCAGGGCTCATCGACTGCCACGTCCATGTCGAATGCAGCAAGATGAGCATGACCTGCTTTGCGCAGGCAGTCGTGCCGCATGGCACCACGAGCATCGTCAGCGGACTTGATGAATATATTTCCGTCATCGGTGTCGATGGGCTCGAGGATATTTTCAAAGAGATCGATGCGTCCCCATTGAAGGTTTTCTGGGCACTTCCGTACAAGACGCCCTACACCATCCCGAAGTCCACCATCGCGTACAATGTCACAGCGAAAGACCATGAGAGATATCATCAGGACTCCCGCTGCTACGGCATCTGGGAGCTTGTCCGTGAAGCCGTCATGACCAAGGATCAGGATACGCTGGATGCCATTGTCGAAGCAGAGAAGCGTCACCGTCCAATCTTCGGCTGCAGCCCGCTCGCTCGCGGTAAAGACCTCAATGAATACCTCATGAGCGGTGTCCGTGTCGATCATGAAAGCTACGATCATGAAGAATTTCTGGAAAAAGCCAGAAAAGGCGTCCATACCATCATCCGTGAATCTGCCGTGACGAAATTCCTGAATGAAAATGTCCGTGCCATCACGGAATGCTGCCCGGGCATGGCGCGTCACACCAGCTTCTGCTCCGATGACGTTCACGCACGCGGCATCCTTGCACACGGTCACATCGACCACATCGTCCGTCTGGCTATCAAGGCCGGCGTCGCACCGATGACTGCTATCCAGATGGGTACCATCAATGCGGCGGAAGCCTATCAGATCGATGATCACGTCGGCTCGATCGCGCCGGGCAAAGACGCTGACATCCTCCTTGTCGACCAGCCAGGCACATTCCAGGTCGAGACCGTCATCAGCAAAGGCCAGCTCATCACCGAAAAAGGAGAGAACCGTTTCGATTACCAGATCCCGGTGCGCCAGTCCTCCCTCACCGATACCGTGAAGCATGCGCTCCTCACTGCGGATGATTTCGCCACCCATGTGAATATCGAAGAGGGCACCGCTCTTGTCGAGACCATCCACAGCGTAGGTCCCTTCATGAGAAAGAGAAGAGATGTCGAACTGGAAGTGAAGGACGGCATCGTATGCCCGAGTGCGGAGAAAGACGTCGCCATGGTCTCCGTCATCGAGCGCTATGGCATCCACGGCCATATGTCCAAAGGCTTCATCTCCGGATGGTCCTTCAACAAAGGTGCCATCGCGACCACGGCATCTCCGGATGACAACAACCTTGTCGTAGCCGGCGCGAGCCGCGAAGACATGGCACTTGCTGCGAATACCCTGATCGGTCAGGGCGGTGGTCAGGTCGTCGTCATCGATGGCAAGATCATCTCCTTCCTTCCGCTCCCGATTGCAGGCATCGCATCCGACCTTGCGCCGGAAGAGCTGGCGAAGAAAGAAATCGAGCTCGAGGAAGGCGCGAAGGAAATCGGCAGCAGCCTGCCTGATCCGATCTTCTACCTTTCCTTCCTTCCGATTACAGCGATCCCGGATCTGGCGATCACTGACGGCGGCTGCGTAGACTATACGAAGCTCAGATATTTCGATCCGATCCTCGAAGTGAAAAAATCATAAAAAATCATAACAGACGCGCCTGCGGGCATGCCTCTTAGCAAGATAGGAAACAGAAAATCATAATTTCTGTTTCCTATTTTTGTTTCTTTCTGCTATAATGCAATCGTTTCAGCAACAATGATTATAGGGGGAGGCACAATCATGAGAATTGACCGCATCGATATTATTCGTGTATTGAATCCATTCAAGCATCCGTTTCAGACGAGCTTTACCAAGTTTGAAAACCGCGATGCCCTGCTGGTGAAGATCTACTCCGAAGGCCTGGTGGGCTGGGGGGAATGCAAAGCTTTTTATGGCCCATTTTACAATCCGGAAGATAACGGTACGGTTTTCCATATCCTGAAGAATATGATCATCCCGAAGATCCTGCATCAGGAGGTCGAGAGCCCGGAAGCTTTTATGGAGAGCTTTTCCTATATCAAGGGAAATCGTCTGGCGAAAGCAGCCATCGAAAATGCACTGTGGGAGCTCATGGCGCAGCGGACGGGCAAGTCCCTGAAAACGCTCCTTGGCGGTACGCAGAAGGAGATCAAGGTCGGCGTATCCCTCGGTATCGAGAAGGATATCCATGTTCTTTTCAAAGAGATCTACCAGTATCTGGAACAGGGCTATCATAGAACGAAGATCAAGATCCATCCGGGAAAAGACATCGAAGTCATCAAAGCCATCCGCAAGGAATTCGGCGATATCCCGCTGACGGTCGATGCGAACTCAGCCTATACGCTGAAGGATATCGATCTTTTCAAGGAAATGGATCAGTATCAGCTGCAGTATATCGAGCAGCCGCTGGGAGAAGAAGACATTGTCGACCACGCGGTGCTGCAGAAGGAGATCGAGACGCCGGTCTGTCTGGATGAAAGTGTCGTTTCGTATGAAGCCGCTGAGGCAGCGATCCGTCTCGGCAGCTGCAAGGTCATCAATATCAAGTCCAGCCGCTGCGGCGGGGTCTATGAAGGGAAACGTATTCATGATCTCTGCGTGGCACATGGCATCCCAGTCTGGTGCGGCGGGATGACGGAGCTCGGCATCGGCCGCGCGCAGAATGTCTCCTTTGCCAGCCTTCCGGGATTCACCGAACTGGCTCACGATGTGGCAGCGGCCAATCGTTACTTCGATGAGGACATCACGAGCCCTATGGTGGACATCACCGATCGTTGCACCATCATCGTACCGGATGAAGACAATGGCATCCGCTACGAGGTCGATGAAAAACAGATCGACAAGATGGAAGCAGGACATTGGATCTTCAAATAAGCCATACATAAAAAGGAGCTATGAAGAAATGAATCCTCATTTCTTCACAGCCCCTTTTTACTTTACTTTGGTTCAGGGTTCAGGGGTTAAGGTTCAGGGTTCAAGGTTCAAGGTTCAGGGTTCAAGGTTCAAGGTTCAGGGTTCAAGGTTCAGGGTTCAAGGTTCAAGGTTCAGGGTTCAAGGTTCAGGGCTCTCGTGGCGGCTTCGCCGACTTTTTTAGAAGATGGTATTCTTGTATCGCAGCATTGCCCGAAGGAGCGGATAGGGCACAGGCGGCATGAAAAAGGTACGGCGCATAAAATGAGGAAGCGCCGCGGAGCTTCCTGTATGATGGACAAACTATTTCATATAATGGGGGGCGCTATATGAGTGGTGCGCCCCTAATCCCTAGCCACTAGTCACTAGTCCCTAGTCACTAGCTGCCCCTAATCCCTAATCCCTAGCCACTAGTTACTTCTTCCTCTTCTTCGTCTCGAAGAGGAGCTCGATGACGCGGCTGGGGCGCCCGCTTTTCCCCGTGAAGGAGCGGCTGACGTCCTGGGCGAGGTGGTGGTCAATGAGCTTTACGAGGATGCGGTTCACCGTGCGCGGGGTGACGCCCAGAAAGTCGGCCAATTCGGATGAGGTGAAGCGCTGCTTCCCAAGGTTCCGGCAGGCATGGTAAAGGAGCGTGATGATACGCAGGCTCACGCCGGATTTCCGGGACAGGTACAGGAACTGTTCATCAATGGGGCGATCGCCTGCGATCTGTGCATCAAGGCTGCTTTTGGACATGGGGACGGGGGTCGTGAGATTCTGACTGATGAGATAGGCCTGATTGCCGCCTGCACGGCTCGCATGGCGCATGGCGATCTCCGCTTTGTAGCGGGCATCATCTGCCATGGCACTGTAGCCGATGCCGACCGAAATGGTGAATGCGGTGGAGGAGGAGATGGTCTCTAGTAGCGGGAAGTGCTGGTACTCATTGGTTGCCGCTTCGAGCAGGCGACTGGAGAGGAAAAGCACATAGTCGTAGGGCGGTCGCTCGATGCAGGCAGCGTGAAGGGCGTGGGCGAAGCACTGGATCTCGTGAGTGATGCGTGCCTGTTCCATGGAGAGCTGGAATTCATTCTGCGCGGAGATGGTCTCCTGCGGTAGGTCGATGTGGATCGCCATGACGGCCATCTGGCTCTCTTCCCTGCTGTTCAGCTCATGCGTAAGGATGCTGCGCTGCAGACCATTCCGAATGTCATCGTAGGAGGGCTGAAGAATGTAGACAGGGACTCCCCGCTCTTTCAGTATATCGCGCACCTTGTAGAAGATGGTGATGCAGAAGGCGACCTTCTTCTCGCGGTAGAGCTTTTCCATTTTATTGGCATCCTTGATGAGAAGCCCTTCATTGTAGGGGAAAAAGGGGATGACCTCGACATGCGTATCCTTTGCCGCATAGCCGATCTCATGAAAGGCGAGCTGGAAATAGTCCACATGATCCATGTCGGTCGCGACTTTCATCGGATAGCCGGCGACCTCTGCGCGGAAGAGAAGGCGAAGCAGTGCAGAGGTGGAGCGGGGGATAGTGACCCATTCCGTATTGTGAGGAATGGATTTTTCCGCATAGTGGCGGGCCGTATTTCCAAGGAAGAGGAAAGTATCTACCTGACTCTGCCTACCTGCGATGAGCTCCGGGATATCGACGATGGAATGATAGGGGAAGGGGACAGGGGCAATGTCAGAGAATTCCTTCGAAATGAAGGAAAGAATGTCAGGCATGATTTCGGAGGGGACGACGATGCCAATGCGCAGCATGGGGGACTCCTTTCTGTGTACTGAGGCGTAAAGTGTGTGATTTATTAAAAATCGCTGAATTACGGTCATGATAAGGGTCTATTAAGGACACTTGTATTTCCTTATGATAAGCGTAAGCCAAGTAAAAGTAAATAGCGGATCTGTGAGAGTTCCGCGGGGCGAGGGAGTCTCTATGAATGAACGGATAATGCCGTCTTTTCATGGAGCTTTTTTATTACCCAAGAGGGTAGGGGGAGGTTTTCTATGGGCTTTCTGAAAAAGCTGCAAAGCGAAAACAGGTATGTGGTATTTTTCTTTCTGTATATAGGATTCTGTATATCCTATATCGACCGCAGTGCGATCGGGCTCGCACTGCCATCTGTTTCTAAGGATTTCAATCTGGCACCGACAGAAATGGGTGTCGTCATTTCTGCTTTCTTCATCGGCTACTCGATCATGCAGATCCCGGGGGGCTGGCTCTCTGACCATTTCGGTTCGAAGACAGTCATCCTTGTCGCACTGACGCTGTGGTCCATCTTCACCTTCACGACAGGGCATGCTTCGACCTTGGCGGGGCTGCTTTTCCTCCGGTTCGTCTTCGGTCTCTGCGAAGGTCCGTATGCCGGTTCCTGCTATCGCGCCATCGCCGAATACTTCCCGCGTGAGCTGCGTCCTGCTTTCACCACCGGGATCCTTTCTTCGAACTATATCGGCTCTGCCCTGGCACCGGTCGTCATCGTGCCGCTGATCCTCTGGTTCGGCTGGAGAGGCATGTTCCAGATCCTTGGTATCGTCGGTCTTGTCTATGTATTCTTCTATGCGCTCTTCGTCAAGCAGACCAAGCCGCAGGAAGAAACCAAGGAAGATAAGAGCAAGAAGAACAAATACTTCATGCACCTCTTGAAATTCTCCCTGATCTGGAAACTGATTCTTTGCGCATTCTGCATTTCCTGCATCAATAAAGGTCTTGATGCCTGGATGCCGACCTACCTCATCGCAGAGCGCGGCATCAATCTGAAAGCGGTCGGCTATCTCACCCCGATTCCCTTCATTGCTTCCTTCCTGTCCACCGCCGTCTGCGGCTGGGTCATGAACAAGTACTTCGATAAGAAGGAAAACTGGATGATCGTCATCTGCGCTGCGATGACAGCGATCTTCCTGTACTTCATGTACAATGCGGAAACCATCATGTGGGTCGTCATCTTCCAGTGTGGCGTGTACTTCTTCAAAGCCTGCATCCTCGGGACGGCTGTCGCCATCGTTCTCAAGATCGTCACCGGCTCCATCGCAGGCAGTGCTTCCACACTGATCAACATGGGCGGTCAGGTCGCTGGCTTCATCTCGCCGATCATCATGGGCTACCTGGTCTATGCTTTCAATGGTTCCTTCAATGCCGTCTTCTACTACCTGATGGGCGTCGCTGCACTCTGTGCCATCAGCGCGCTTCTCATCCCGACCCGTAAGGAAGATATGCTGGATCTGGAAAAGTGAGAGTGACTGGGGGTGAGGCTATCTCTTCAAGGGATGAAACCTCAAACCTGTTATTTCTTTACAAGTGAAGATACAAAGGAGAATATGATGAAAATTACAAAAGCGGTCGTAAGACGTATGAGCCTGGACTTCAAGGTGGGCTTCCGCACCAGCTTCGGCCTTTCTACGACGAAAGATTTTTCCATCGTAGAGCTGCATGACAGTGATGGAAATGTGGGCTATGGTGCCTGCTCCGCCTTCATGCGTCCCTGGTACAACGAAGAAACCACCATGGGTGCGCTCTTCGTGATCAAAGAATACCTGATCCCATCCCTCTTCGAGGCGGGAGACTTCAAGGATCCGGAATGGTTCTTCGATCACACCGGCTGGATCCGCAGAAACCGTATGGCTCGTGCGTCCGTCGACTGCGCGCTGTGGGAACTTTACTCCAAAGAGCTTGGCATTCCGGAATACAAAGCACTGGGCGGTGTCAGGGATGAGATCGAAGCGGGCGTATCGCTCGGTATCGAAGATACGCCTGACAAGCTGCTCCACACCATCGAGAAATACATGGCACAGGGCTATCGCCGTGTGAAGTGCAAGATCAAACCGGGCTATGATATCAATTATCTCCGCGCCGTCCGCAAGGAATATGGCGACATCATGCTGATGGTCGATGCGAACTCGGCCTATACCTTGGATGATATCGATCTCTTCAAGGAAATGGATGAGCTGGGGCTTCTCATGATCGAGCAGCCGCTTGCATCGGATGACATCGTCGATCACCGCCATCTGCAGCAGGCGATCCAGACACCGGTCTGCCTCGATGAAAGTATCGACAGCGTCGATGATGCCAGACGCGCTATCGAGCTTGGCAGCTGCAAGATCATCAATATCAAAGTTGCACGTGTCGGTGGTCTGACCGAAGCGCGCCGCATTCAGCAATTTGCCGGTGAACGCGGTGTCTTCTCCTGGTGCGGCGGTATGGTGGACGATGGTGTCGCAAGAGGTCACAACATGGCGGTCGCGACTCTTCCGTACTACAAATATCCGAATGATATCCCGGGAAGCGATCGCTACTATGCCGATGACATCGTGACACCATCCACTTATATCGATTCTCACGCAAAGATCCAGCTGCCGGATCTTCCGGGGACTGGTTTTGAACTGAATCAGGACGTCGTCGAACGACATACCCTTGAAAAGTGGGAATTTGGGAAATAAAGTGACTGGTGACTAGGGACTGGTGACTAGTGGCTAGGGATTAGTGACTAGTGGCTAGGAATCAGCGTTTTTCTGAATCTCAAACTTATACATACAAAGGAAGTCATACACATGGATACAAAAGAAAAAGCATTTGCCTGGGTGGATGCCCACCGGGATGAGATGGTCGATCTGTGGAGAGAGATGGTCTCCATCGACTCCGGCATCGGTGTAAAAGAAGGGGGCATGGAGATCGGAAATCTCTGTGCATCGCGTCTGGAAAAGATGGGGTTTTCCATTCGTCGCTATTCGTTTGAAAAATGTGGGGACACCATCATTGGTGAAAGGGGAGACCTCTCGAAACCGTATGTCATTCTGATGGGACACATGGATACCGTTTTCTACAAAGGAGAAGTAGAGAAGCGCCCATTCACGATCAAAGACGGCAAGGCCTATGGACCGGGCGTCCTTGACATGAAGGGCGGGGATACCATTGCGATCTCCTCTCTGGAAGCACTGTATGATGCAGGCTACGATTTCCCGTGCAAAGTCATCCTGGTAGCAGATGAAGAACCGGCGCACTGTTTCTCGAACAATCCGGAAGTGATCAAGAAGGAAGCCAAAGGCGCCAAGTGTGCCTTCAACTTTGAGACGGGCTTCGTTGATCACGATATCACGGTACAGAGAAGAGGCTGCTGGCGATTCATCATCGAAACCTTCGGCCGTGGCTGTCACGTAGGGAATGACCCGCAGAATGGCAGAAGTGCGATCCTGGAAATGTCACACAAGATCATCGAAATCGAAGCCCTGTCGGACCTGTCCAAGGGCTATAATGTCAATGTCGGTACCATCACCGGCGGTACGGTCGCCAATGCGGCACCGGCGTACTGCAAAGTGGAGTGCGACTTCCGCTATGTGAGTCATGATGACCTGCCGAAGCTGAAGAAAATGGTTTACGACATCGTAGAAAAGAACTTCGTGCCGGATGTGACGACGAAGATCACCGACACCTTCGGTTTCGATGAAATGGAACGCACAGAAGCCACCATGCAGCTTTTGGAAGTCGCTAAAGAGGCGGCGAAAGAAAGCGGTCTTCCGGTCCCGGGACCAAAGCTCTGCGGCGGCGGCTCTGATGCGGCGTATACCGTACAGGCCGGTGTAGCGACACTCTGCTCCATCGGCGTCGAAGGTGCACGTAACCATACTGTCGAAGAATGGGCGGATGTCGAGAGTCTTTTCACACGTACCAAGCTGATGATCGCTATCCTTTTGAAGGTGACAAAGTAAGATATAGGGAAACGCTGATTAAATAGCAGAGCCAGATTTCATATGGATTTTTATACATAGCTTCGTCATCATCTTCCTTAAATAGCT
>CAVBQN010000073.1:0-10946 GCA_963597545.1 Fusicatenibacter saccharivorans | reverse complement strand
ATCCAACCTCCGCCCCTTCGGGGCACCTCCTTCCATAGGAAGGAGGGAGTATCCACGCGAGCCCCTTCCCTTGGAAGGGGCTGCCGAGCGCAGCGAGGCGGGGTTGGCTTCCTTTTTCGGCGGCGAAGCCGCCTCCTCTTTGCCTTCCCCATTGAGGAAGGCTTTGTCGAAAGCACGGGTGGTGCCGACGAGCTCGACTTCATCCGCGATGATGTTGCTCTGGGTACCGCCATTCATCATACCGACGGTAAGGACGAAGGTATTCTGCGGATCGTTCACGCGGCTGGATAAGGTCTGCAGGCCCATGACGATGGCGTCTTTGCCCTGATCCGGCGCACTGCCGTGTGCGGATCTCCCATGGATCTCTTCTTGGTTCCTTCCATAAATAACTTCCCATTTTTAACATACCCATAAAAAAATCCCGCACACGAAAAGAGCATCTTCGTTTGCAGAATCTTCATTGATGGGTTTTTGAAATTTGCTGGAATCAGGTATCCACCTATCTCTCATGAAAAGCAAGTTTCACAAGAACGCCCCTGCCGTCTTCATCTCCGTATCGCAGACGATCGAAAGGAAGCGGTCGAGGTAGCGGGCACACTCCGTGAAGAGGGCTCTTGAGATCGAGCCTTCGAAGTGGCTTCCCCAGCGGTAGCCGCGAAAGCGGCAAAGGAGGTCTCTCGCTCCTTCGGAAAGGGCTGTCGGGCCTTCTATGGCTTCCGTAGGATCGTAACCCGCCGCGGCCAGTAGCTTGATGGAGGCAATGAAGGCGATGACGCGAGGATTCCTCTCTTCCGCTGCGCGGGCAGCGGCCATGAGAATGTCATAGGCTTCATCCTCCTTCTGCCCCACGGGATAGAGGGCAAGCACCAGCTCGATCACATAGTACCAGCAGGTCATGTCTTCGTAGGAAAGCTTCATCATGTCGAAAAGAAGGCGGCCCTCATACTGACTGATGACACCATACTCGGGATAGATCGCCGCCGAAAGGCGGACGCAGGCAAAGGAGAGGAGGATGCCTGTCCCACATCGGTTCATCACGGCGCGCGGCAGCGTCAGATGGATGAGTCCCATCTCGCGGGTAAAGAGTGAAAGGCTCCGCCCGCCTTCGCCGCCTTTGGACGCACGCAGGACGATCCCTTCTAAATTTCTGATTTGGGGTGTTGGCATGGTCGGGTGTTCCTTTACATAATACATGCGTGTGTGGAAAAACAATACCCACGGCAAAGCCTTCCCCGCGTGGGGAAGGTGGCGAGCGAAGCGAGCCGGATAGGGTACTAGCGGGATGAAAAAGAGCGAAGAAGATCGTCTCAAGTGCGTCGTTTACGAGAGCACCCGAGCGCCGGAGTCCCCAGCCACTCATCTCTAACTGCCAGTCGCTACACCAGTCACTTTCTCCGCTTTCACACGGACGATACGGAAGCCGGAGAGGCGCAGGACAGTGAAGCGCCAGCCGGAGAAGTCAACGTAGTCGCCCACCTTCGGAATACGCTCCAGATTGGAAAAGACGAAGCCGGCGATGGTTGCGCTTTTATTTTCTCCTGCAAGATCGATCTCCAGCCGGTCTGATACATCTTCGAGAATGACGGTGCCGTCAAATTCATACGTCCCGTCCTTTTGACGGACGATCTCATAGGGGACATTCTCCGCAGGCTGCGGGATCTCACCGATGAGCTCTTCGACGAGGTCATTCAGTGTGACAAGGCCGGAGGTGCCGCCGTACTCATCTACGACGACGGCGAGGTAGATGCGTCGGTTCTTCATGAGCTGGAGCAGCGCCGGCGCGGGCATGACTTCCGGCACGGTCAGGATCTCACGATTGATTTTCCTCAAAGACAGCTGGCCTGAGAGGCAGCCCTGCAGGAGATCTTTCACATGGATGAATCCGATGATCTGGTCCCTATCCTCGATGCAGACCGGATAGCAGGTGTGGTGGCTCTTCGGCAGCACGCGCCGCATGGCCTCGGACAGATCCTCATCAAAGTGAAAGACGACGATCTCATTTCTGGGGATCATGACATCGCGTGCCATGAGGTCGAAGAAATCAAACGAATTCTTGATGAGGGTATTTTCGAGCGCATTCAGGCGGCCGCTCCGGTGGCTCTCTTCGACGATGCAGCGGATCTCGTCCTCGGTGTAGGTGAAATTGACTTCATTACGGAAGGGGATCCCCCGCAAGCGGAAGATGCGATGCGTCACAAAAAGACCTGCCGCGACAAAGAGACGGTACAGGTGGCGATTCAGTCGGATGACCCATGTATGCGAAGCGAGGATGGGCAGCGGATCGACCAGCGCATGCGCTCCGGGGAGAAGGATCGTCCCCACCCAGTACAGCAGAAGAAGCCCCATGACAAGGAGCGCGATGAGGATGTACACGCCCCATTTCCATTCGGCCCAGAGTTCCCCGCCCAGAAGCGATTCAGAAAGGACGAGGCTATGGCTCACCAGCGCAAGGAGAGAAATCCCGAGCACGGCGCTGCACAGCACGAAGGAAACCTGCGTACCGCCAATGATCTGCGACGTGCGCTGGTAGAAGGGCGCGACTTTTTCGATGAGCGCCGGATCCTGCTCGTCATTGTCTTCGATGTATTTCTTCCGCATGCGGGCAAAAGAAAAATTCACCATCGTATTGTTGTAATTGATAAAGGAAACGACCAGGATGACGAGAAGCCAAAGGCCGATCCATTCTATCTCTGAAGAAATAAGTCATCCACTCCTTTTTAGGCTGTCGGGTTCAGGGTTCAGGGTTCAAGGTTCAAGGTTCAGGGTTAGTCTCGGGGGCGTGCCGCCCTTTGATTACATGCGAAAAAGGTTCAGCGGGTTCAACAGGTTCAGAGGGTTCAAAGGGGGTGGTACGGCGCATAAAAAAATAGAAGCGCCGCGGAGGTTTGAAACTAGCGGTTTTCTCGTATCGCAAACCTAATCCCCAGCCACTAATCCCTAGCTACCAGTCACAAGTCACTAGTGACTAGCTACTCATCCCTGCTTTCAAACTTCAGGGTTCAGGGTTCAGGGTTAGCCTCGGGGGCGTGCCGCCCTTTGATTACATGCGAAAAGAGGTTCAGCGGGTTCAACAGGTTCAGAGGGTTCAAAGGGGGTGGTGCGGCGCATAAAAAAATAGAAGCGCCGCGGAGTATAGATGGTGGCGATGCCCGAAGGCGGTATTCAAGTCACCAGTCACTAGTCACTAGTCACTAGTCACCAGTCGCTCGAGGCTCCTAATCCCTAGCCACTCATCCCTAGCTACTCATTCCAGGTTTCCCGTTTGCGCTTTTCTGACATCATTCGTTTGACCACGAATGACAAAGATTTCTCGCTTCGCTCGAAATGACGATACGGGAGTCTGATGTCTCCTAGTCTCCTAGTCTCCTAGTCACCAGTCACTAGTCACTCGAGGCTCCTAATCCCTAGCCACTAATCCCTAATCCCTAGTTACCAATCACTACCTGTGTTCCTTATACCCGAGTTCTCGCAGGATATAGTCCTTGTTCTTCCAGTCCTTGCTGACCTTGACCCAGAGATCGAGGAATACGGGAGCGCCGATGAGATTTTGGATCTCTTCGCGGGCTTCCTGTCCTGCTTCTTTGAGGACGGTGCCTTTCTTACCGATGATGATGCGTTTCTGCGAATCACGCTCGACGTAGATCGTGCAGCGGATGTAGACTTTGCCGTTTTCACGTTCATGGAACTCCTCTGTGAAGACGCCGATGGCGTGCGGCACTTCATCGCGTGTGCGCGTGAGGAGCTTTTCACGGACGATCTCCTGCACGATGTTTCTCTCCGGCTGGTCGGTCACCATGTCATCGGGGAAGTACTTCGGGCCTTCGGGCAGGTACTTTTCCACCATCTTCATGAGGACATCCAGATTCTCTCCCGTCTTGGCAGAGAGCGGGACGATCTCGGCAAACTTGTAGATCTTATCGTACTGCACGAGCTTCTTCAGGAGTTCGTCTTTGGAAATCAGGTCTGTCTTCGACAACGCAAGGATGACCGGCACCTTGCGGTCCTTCAGAAGGGAAATGATGTAGCGGTCGCCTGCGCCCAGAGGATCATTCACGGCGCAGAGGAAGACGATGAGGTCGACTTCGTCCAAAGCGTCCATGGTATTCTGGCGGATCACTTCGCCGAGCTTGCTCTGCGGCTTGTGCATGCCGGGGGTGTCGAGGAAAACGACCTGCGAATTCTCACCGTTCCATACGCCAGTGATCTTATTTCTGGTCGTCTGCGCATGAGCGGATACGATGGAAATCTTTTCTCCCAAAAGGGCATTCATAAGTGTAGATTTACCGACATTCGGCCGCCCGACAAGAGCGACGAAGCCGGAGTGAAATTTGGTTTCGTTATTCATAGAGTCTCCTAAATAAAGATGGCAGGTTATGGGTTCAGGGTTCAGGGTTGTGGTACGGCGCATAAAAATATGGAAGCGCCGCAGAGTAAACATAGGGCGATGCCCGAAGATGGCATTTCAGTCACCAGTCACCAGTCACCAGTCACTAATCCCCAGTCACTAGTCATTCATTCCCGCTTCCCTTTCGATCTCCCCTTCGGTCATCATGCGGGTGATGCCGCAGGCGGAGAGGATATCTTCTTCCGCCTTTCGCATGGCTTTCTTTTCTTCGGGGTCATAATGGTCATAGCCAAGAATGTGAAGGAAGCCGTGAACAGAGAGGTAAGCCACTTCGCGTTCCGTGCTGTGTCCGAATTCTTTGGCCTGCTGGATGGCACGATCCAGATTGATGACAATGTCTCCCAGCTCTGTTTCTTCCTCCGGAATGTCCTCCTCTCCTTCATTCAGTGCAAAAGAGAGGACATCGGTCGGTGCATCGACATTGCGGTAGTCGCGATTCAGCTCATGGATGGTATCCGCATCACAGATGAGGACGCTGATCTCTGCCTCTTCCGGCACCTTCTGCAGCTCTGCGCCCTTGGTGAGGACGGTATGGATCAGCTTTTCGTAATTTTCGTCGTAAAATTTCATATCACTGTAATTGATCGTGATTTCCATGGTAACACCTCCGAGATCATGGATTTTCGAATGGAAAGTCGTGGGTTCAGGGTTCAGGGTTAGCCCCTTGGGCGTGCCGCCCTTTGATTGCGTGTGAAAGCTCTACTCGCCAGTTAGGAGTGAGGAGTTAGGAGTGATGAGTGGTGGTGCGGCGCATAAAAATCAGAAGCGCCGCGGAGTATAAATAATGGCGATGCCCGAAGGTAGTATTTAAGTCACCAGTCACTAGCTACCAGTCACTTGCGGCTCCTAATCCCTAGCCACTAGCTACTAGTCACTAGTCACCAGCCACCAGCCACCAGTCACCAGTCACCAGCCACTAGTGACTCTTTTTCTTCGCATCTTCTTCATAGGCATGAATGATCGCTGCCACGAGATCGTGTCTGACGACGTCGTCTTCATTGAAATAGACATGCCCGATGTCTTTCACATGCTTCAGCACGCGCTCTGCGTCGATGAGGCCGCTCTTGACATGCGGGGGGAGATCGATCTGCGTGGTATCGCCATTGATGACCATCTTCGAGCGGTGCCCGAGACGTGTCAGGAACATTTTGATCTGCTCGATGGTGGTATTCTGCGCTTCATCAAGGATGATGAAGGATTTCTCGAGCGTGCGTCCGCGCATGTAGGCGAGAGGCGCGACTTCGATCTGGCCCTTCTGCTGCAGCCGCATGAAGTCTTCCGGGCCGAACATATCCAGCAGTCCGTCAAAGAGAGGACGAAGGTACGGATTGACCTTTTCCTGCAGATCGCCGGGAAGGAAGCCCAGCTTCTCACCGGCTTCGACCGCCGGACGGACGAGAATGATGCGCTGCACGTCATGATTTCTGAGCGCAAAGGCGGCGAGTGCGACAGCCAGATAGGTCTTGCCAGTCCCCGCGGGGCCGATGCCGAAGGTGATGGAATGGTGACGGATGGTATCGACGTAGATCTTCTGTCCCACAGTCCTTGGGCGAAGCGGTGCGCCCTGCTTGGTGAAATTGATGATGTCGTCTTCCATGTCTTCGAGCAGCTGCTCTTTGCCTTCATCCAAGAGGGACATCACCATCCTGACCTGCCGCGCAGAGAGGCGGATCCGCTGACGGATCATCCGCCGCAGTCTTCCGATCACGCGCATACTCTGATCGACTGCCGCTTCCTCGCCCTTGAGCCGAATGAGATTGCCGCGGGCAAAGATGTCTGCGCCGTAATGCTCGCCGATGATGGCAAGGTATGAGCTGTCCCGCTCCAAAAGCGCGCCGGCCTCCTCGCGATCATTCACCATGATCTGTTCTGTTTTTTCTGCCATGAAGTTCCTTTCGTGTACCAATACCATTTCTTATGTCTCACCGCACAAATCTCCGCACGGCCTTTCCGTCGATATAGTCGCAGCACGCGCCCTGCATGATACCACGCTCTTCCATCAGGGCGTCGATCCTTTTCTTGACGTCCCACCACGGGGAGCCGCCATTGACAGCGAGGGTATTCCCGCCCGAGGCGCGGCCGACGATGCGCTGGATGACGATGTCGGGGCGGAGATAGGAAAGAAAGAGAATGACGCGCTCCATGTATTCCTCCATCGAAGAGAGCGTGACCTCGCCGGCTTCATACATATGCGCGAGCGCCGTATCCTTCACGATATATAAGGAGTGCAGCTTCACCTCTGTCACGGGGAGGACGGAGATGAGCTTTGCCGTCTCGATGACGTCTATCCGGTCATCCCATGGAAGATCTGCGATGACATGCGTACATTGCCCGAAGCCATAGCGAGCGATGCGGAGCGAGGCATCTATATATTCCGCGACGCCGTGGCAGCGGCCGATCTTCTCGAGGGTATGGGCATTGCTGCTCTGCAGCCCCAGCTCGATCGTCACATCCTTGCCATAGGTATCTGAAAGCTCTTTCAGGATGTCAAGGTAGCGCTCGTGAATGCAGTCTGGACGCGTCGAAACGTCGACTCCCACCACATCGGGATGCTGCATGGCTTCTTCCATCCAGCGCCCGAAATCGTCCGGCGGCGCGTAGGTATTTGTGAAATTCAGGAAATAGGCGATGAATTTCTTCGCCTTGTACTTCGGCCCCACATGCGCGATGCTCCGGTCAAGCTGGCGGGTGATCTTCATGCCGACCGCCTTCGTCTCATAGTCAGCACCGATCGATCCACAGAAGATGCAGGGCGCTTTTGACAGCGTACCATCGCGGTTCGGACAGGTCACGGGGAGCGAGATCGGGATCTTGTAGACCTTCTCGCCGTATTTTTGTTTCAAGAAATCAGAATAGTTGCGATAATGTTCCATAGTTAATAAGTTCTACCGCTTCAGCGGATTCGACAGTGTTTCTTTAGCCCCTTCCTTTGGAAGGGGCAGACGAGCGAAGCGAGTCGGGGTTGGCTCCCGCATGAAGTAAAAATCCGCCTGGGGAGATACTGATCCCATCGTTGTCCGATTGCATCAGCGTTTCCCCAGCTCGGCTCCCCCTGCCCTTCAGGCATCCCCCTTCCCAAGGAAGAAGGTAGGACGGTTCGCTGCATATTACAGTCATTATATAACAAATCTCGCCGCCGTGCATTTACAATAGGGAAATGCTTTTGTAAAATGGAAGAAAAGCAAGTGGATGCAGGAGCCCTCTTTCCACAGCATTGCACCTGTTATATCCTCATCCCCAGTCACTGGTATAGCGATTTGTTAACTTCTAAACTTAGTGAGAAGTGGTGGAATGTCTTGGCTCCCCATCGGGGGAGCTCCCCGAAGGGGAGAGGGGGCTACGTAGCGGTATTGCCTGAAAGTGTTGGAATATCGATAGTATCAGACTATTCAACATAGTACGCTATACCGCTGGCATGCCCCTTTTGCCTTCGGCACTTCCCCCGAAGGGGGAAGCAAGTCGCTCCGACGCTAATTCTGACTACATTTGTATGTCGATTGAAAGTCCTCTTAATCGACATACGCTATACTAGTCACTTCCATTCACGAAAGAAGCCCAACCATGCTCACTATCCGCACTGCCCAGCTCGACATCCTGCCTGGGAATATCCGCGCCAACTGGGCGCTCATCGAAAAAGAGATCGCTCTCGCCAAAGAGGAGGGCGCTGACCTTCTCGTCCTTCCCGAGATGTGTCTCACCGGTTATCTCATCGGAGACCTGTGGGACCAGAATGCCTTCCTGCGCGAGGCAGAGCGATACAATGACCGTCTCCGAGAAGCAGCGCAAGGCATTATGATCGCGTGGGGAAACGTCGCCATCGACTGGACAAAGACGAATGACGATGGCCGCCCCCGAAAATACAATGCCGCTTTTCTCGCGAAAGACGGCGCATTCCTCTCCCCGGAAGGACTGCATCGTCCCTATGCGGTGAAAGCGCTGCTGCCCAATTACCGCTGTTTCGATGACCGCCGCTATTTCACCTCTCTTCTCGCCCTCGCGAGAGAAGAAGGCTCGACCCCCGAAGAAGCGCTCGCGCCCTTTGTGATCTCTCTTCATGGCGAAGTGATCCGCCTCTCGCTTCTCCTCTGCGAAGACAGCTGGGATGAAAATTACAGCTTCTCGCCCATGGATGTCCTTGCCGCCAAGGGCAGCGATCTTTTCCTGAATCTGTCCGCCTCTCCCTTCACGCTTTCCAAAAATGAAAAACGCCACCGCATGCTCTCCGCCAAGCTCTCCCGTCTCCACCTCCCGATGCTCTACGTGAATCGCCGGGGACTGGAGAACAACGGCAAGACCTGCTACACCTTCGACGGCATGACCGCCGCTTATGGAAAGGACGGCAGGCTTCTTGCCGAAGCCGCTCCCTTTGAAGAGGCCCGCAGCACATTTCATTTTGAGAGATCCACGGACGCGCTTCTCCCCGCCTCCCCCATGCCGCCATGGCAGGGAGACCTGCTTCTTTTCGCCATGCGCTACGGCGTCAGAAAATTTCTCTCCGCCATCGGCGTATCCAAAGTCGTGATCGGCGTCTCCGGCGGCATCGACTCCGCGGTGAATGCCGCGCTCTACCGCTCCGTCCTTCCCGCAGACCACCTGCTCCTCGTGAATACGCCGACGCGCTACAATTCAGAAATGACAAAGGGGCTCGCCAAAGACCTCGCGATGCGTCTCGGCTCGCCCTACCTCACCATCCCCATCGGACAATTCATCGATGAGACGGCAAAAGCACTGGAAGGCCTTCCGATCTCTTGCGGGCGCGAGATCCATCTCACGGACTTCATGAAGGAAAACATGCAGGCGCGCGACCGGAGCAGCCGGATCCTTTCCGCCCTCTCCGCTGCCTTTGGCGGCATCTTCACCTGCAACGCCAATAAAACAGAAACGACCGTCGGCTACGGCACACTCTACGGCGACCTCGCCGGTGCCTTTGCCGCGACCGCCGATCTATGGAAATACCAGATCTACCACTTGGGCCGCCTTTTGAACGACTGGTACGAGACCCCCGTCATCCCGGAAGGCATCTTCACCGTGAAGCCCTCCGCCGAGCTCTCAGAAAAGCAGGACGTCACCAAAGGCATGGGCGATCCTCTCATCTATGAGTACCATGACTATCTTCTGAAGAGCTTCGTCGAGCCATGGCAGCGCCTCTGCCCGGAAGACCTCCTCACTTGGTACGCAGAGGGAAGTCTCGAGGCGCATATCGGATGCCATGTCCGCGTGCAAGACCTCTTCCCGACCGCCAAAGCCTTCACCGAAGACCTTGAACGCTGGTGGAATCTCTTCTCCGGCTTCTCCGTCGCCAAGCGCATCCAGACCCCGCCGATCCTCGCCATGAGCCGGCGTCCCTACGGCTACGACCTCAGAGAGTCCCAGCTCAAGCCGTACTATACGGATCAGTATCTCGCACTGAAAAAGAAGCTCGGGGTGTAAGGACTGGGAGACTGGGAGACGTTAGACTTGGAGACTTGGAGACGTTAGACTTCGCCTCTCCAGTCTCTCAGTTTCTCAGTCTCCCAGTCTCTTCGTCTCTTCGTCTCTTCGTCTCTTCGTCTCAACAAAAAGGAGATGGAGCCAAATGCTTTTGCATTTGACCCCATCTCCTTTTTTTTGACCTGAGCGGGACGAAATATCACTCACAGCGCCATCATCCGTTCCCGGATCTCTGCGAGCCTTTCCATTTCCATCCTCTTCGGATGGGTGATCAGGAGCGAAACGGGCTCCTCTATGAAGGGCGTGAGCTTTGCGATATGCTTCTCTACGGTCTGGATGTTCCAGTAGGTGTGGAGGGAGTGCTCCGTATCAAAGCGAATCGTGCATTTCCCGTCCAAGTCCACGAAGATGTCATGAAAAGAGCCGAGATGCACATAGCCAAGCCCGGGCGCCTGCTCAGAAAGCTTTAGCTGGACGAAAAGGCTGTCCGCATCATCGCCGAATCTCACGGCCGTCCCGCGCCGTTTTCCGAAGAGCCTTCTCTGCGTCCTCATGCACTCGCCATAGGAGCGTGACAGCCGTCCCATCGCCGTCTCGACAGGGCAGGGCATGTGGATCAGTCCCCAGTCATTCCGAATCGCCAACGTATCATCCACGCCGCCACGCTTCACCGGCACAAGCGCTCTCATTCCAATATTGCACATGCTGCTTCCTCTCTTTCAGCACGAACGTCTCTTCTCTCGGAAATATTGTTCCCTGAACATAAGTATAGCAAATGAGCGTTCGATCGTCAAGAAAAGCAGGAACGTTCTTTCGTTACTGCTTTTTGGTTGACCAGGGATTAGAAGTGACTGGTGACTAGTGGCTAGGGATTAGTAGCTAGGGATTAGGTGTCTCGAACGACTGGTGACTAAAAAACTAGAAGACATCAGACTCCCGTATCGTCATTTCGAGCGAAGCGAGAAATCTTCCTTGCAGACCGATAAACGATGCATGTGTGAACGCAGAAATACGTGGCACCAAGACGCCGTTTCCCTGCCAGTGCCTATGTGATACTGACCGCAGTGCAAGAAAGATCCCTCGGCTGCGCTCGGGATGACGATACGGGAAA
>CAVBQN010000072.1:0-10990 GCA_963597545.1 Fusicatenibacter saccharivorans | reverse complement strand
GCGATAGCTGTAGAACCGGTGATTCGTTTCTGCAGTACCCAAGTGGATTTCTGTGCGATTCTTCGCATAGAAAAGCAAAAAACTTTCATGCGAGACTCTTTGCCCATATCCGCAAAAAGTTTCGTATGAAAGTTTGTATTTTCGAGCTATGTAAGGAGAATGTCGACGACACCATGTATAAAAAAACATATGAGATCCGATTCTGCGATCGAATCAGCGTTTCCTTAATCAGCGTTTCCTTATGCCACGCCAAAGGCAGACAGCATGAGATGCACAGCGAAGGCGGCGATCCATGCGACGACACACTGGAAGGCAATCATCCCCACAGCCCATCCCGTCCCATTCTCCCGCTTGACGGAAGTGATCGCCGCGATGCAGGGCGTGTAGAGCAGGCAGAAGGTCAGGAAGGTGAGTGCCATGCCCGGGGTCAGAAGCGAAGAGAGAGCTTCCTCCGTCCCGTAGAGGACCGTCAGGGTAGAGACGACACTCTCCTTGGCCATGAATCCGGAGATGAGCGCCGTAGAAAGCTTCCAGTCTGCAAGACCGAGCGGTGCAAAGAGAGGCGCGACAGCGCCGGCAAGGAAGGCCAGGATACTGTCTTGGGAATCCGCCACCATATTGAGACGGACATCAAAGTTCTGCAGGAACCAGATGATGATGGTGCCGACGAAGATGACCGTGAATGCACGCTCAAGGAAATCTCTGGCCTTATCCCACATGAGGCGCAGGACATTTTTCATACCGGGCATACGGTAATTCGGAAGCTCCATGACAAAGGGCACCGGTTCCCCTCTGAAAAGAGTACGCTTGAAGAGGAGAGCGGTCAGGATCGCCATGCAGACACCGAAAAGATAAAGCCCGATCATGACGAGCGCCCCATTTCGAGGAAAGAATGCCGCCGTAAAGAAGGCATAGATCGGTACCTTGGCAGAGCAGCTCATGAAAGGGATGAGCATGATGGTCATGCGTCGATCACGCTCCGAGGGCAGCGTCCGCGTCGCCATGACAGCCGGTACGCTGCAGCCAAAGCCGACAAGGAGCGGCACAATGCTGCGTCCGGAGAGACCCAGCTTTCTGAGCAGCCTATCCATGACGAAGGCGATACGGGCCATATAGCCCCCGTCTTCCAAAAGAGACAGGAAGAAAAACAGGACGGCGATCACCGGCACGAAGGAAAGAACGCTGCCGACGCCCTGAAAAATAGCATCCACCACCAGCGAGCGGATGGCGGGATTTACTGCCTCAGCCGTGAGCCATGCATCCACCCACTCTGTCACCTGATCGATGCCGTCCGCCAAAGCGTCCTGCAGGAAAGCGCCGATGACATTAAAGGTAAGGAAGAAGACCAGTCCCATGATCAGGATGAAGATCGGGATGGCGGTGTACTTCCCCGTGAGGATGCGGTCGATCTTCTGGCTGCGCGCATGCTCTTTGCTTTCCTGGGGCTTCACCACCGTCCGTTCACAGAGACGGCGGATGAAGAGGAAGCGCATATCTGCCATCGCAGCCGCGCAGTCAAGGCCGCGCTCTTCTTCAAGCTGCGCGAGAATGTGCCGCAAAAGCTCTTTCTCATTCGCCTCCAGAGCGAGCGCCCGCTCCACGAGAGGATCCCCCTCGACCAGCTTGGATGCTGCGAACCTTAGCGGGATGCCAGCCGCTTTCGCATGATCCTCGATGAGATGCATGATGCCATGCAGGGCGCGGTGAAGAGCTCCATGGTGGTCATTCTTATCGCAGAAATCCGTGATGCCCGGCTTCTCCTGATAGCGTGCGACATGGATCGCATGCTTCACGAGCTCGCCCACCCCCTGATTTTTGACAGCGGAGATCGGGACGACCGGGATCTGCAAGAGCCGCTCCATCTCATTGATCAGGATGGAGCCTCCATTGCTTTCCATCTCATCCATCATATTGATCGCAAGCACCACCGGTATCCCAAGCTCCATCAGCTGCATGGTGAGATACAGATTGCGCGTGAGATTCGTCGCATCCACGATATTGATGATCCCTGTCGGCTTTTGCTTGAGGATAAATTCACGAGAGACGATCTCCTCACTCGTGTACGGAGAGAGAGAATAGATCCCCGGCAGATCCACTACCTCTGCCTCCGGATAGCCACGGATCACGCCCGTCTTCTGATCGACCGTGACCCCGGGGAAATTGCCGACATGCTGGTTGGAGCCGGTCAGCTGGTTGAAGAGCGTTGTCTTGCCGCAATTCTGATTGCCGACAAGCGCAAAGGTCAGTCTGCCTTCGATCGGCTTTACGTCCGAGTACTCTGACTCCTCATGATACTTGCCGGGCTCACCGAGACCGGGATGAAGATACGTGGATGTTTCCACTCGCAGGTGCTTTCTATCTTTCGCCGCTGCCTGATGCACATTCGTCACTTCGATCTTCCGTGCATCGTCTTTTCTGAGCGTCAGCTCATAGCCTTGCACCATGATCTCCATGGGATCGCCCAAAGGCGCAAAGCGCACCAGTGTCACCTCTTCTCCGGGGATGAGGCCCATATCCAGAAAATGCTGCCGCAGCGCGCCCTCTCCGCCGACGGTCGTGAGCGTGGCCGACTGGCCGATTTGTAATTCGTCAAGTGTCATTGTATAGAATCTCCTTGTAGAAAGAGTGATAGAAAAGGGGGAATAGGTTCAGAAGAGTAGTTTAAGGAAACGCTGATTAAATCGCAGAGTCAAATCGAACAACGACTGAATCAGTGTTTCCTTAACAGGGCTGCTCTCACCAGTCACCAGCCACTAGCCACTAGTCACCAGTCACCAGTCACCAGTCACCAGTCACCAGTCACCCCTATGTTACCACGTTTTTGTCTCACATTCGTAAAACGTTCTCAAACTTTTACAAAAGCAAAAGAAAACGCCCCCGCAAAGCGGAGGCGTTCTATAAAGCTCTATCGTATTATTCGCTATAGAGGGAAGGCGACGGGCCTTCATCCTTTGGCATCGGCGGAAGCGGAGACTCTTCGTCGTCCTCCTTCTTCGGTTCTTCTCCCGGTGCATAGAGGGAGTGATACTTGAAGAGGTTTTCCACCTGCTTATGATCGATGGTTTCCACCTCGAGGAGCGCCTGCGCCATGGCTTCCAGGACAGGCATATGGTCCATCAGTGTCTGCATGGTATCATTGTACGCTTCGTCGAGGTACTTGTGCATTTCTTCATCGATGATGGTCGCTACGGTCTCGCCGTAGTTTCTTTCCGAGCCGAGCTGCTTGCCGAGGAAGATCTGTTCCTGATGTTCGCCGAAGATCATCGGTCCCAGTCGATCGCTCATGCCCCATTCCATGATCATCTTGCGGAGGATGCCGGTCACCTGCTGGAGGTCGCCGGAGGCGCCGCTGGAGATCTCATTGAAAATGATCTTTTCCGCACAGCGGCCGCCGAGAGCGACACGCAGCTGAGCGAGAAGATGCGACTTCGTGATGAAGGAACGTTCTTCATGCGGGAGCATCATGGTGTAGCCGCCCGCCTGTCCGCGCGGAATGATGGTGACTTTATGCACCGGATCCGCATCCTTCAGAAGGGTCGCCATGATGGCATGGCCGGATTCATGGTACGCGGTGATCCTTCTTTCCTCATCGCTCACCTTATGGCTCTTTCTTTCCGGTCCGTAGCTGACTTTTTCGCTGGCCTCTTCCAGATCGGCCATGGAGATCGTCTTTCTGTTCTGACGGGCAGCCAGAAGGGCTGCTTCATTCAGCATGTTCGCAAGATCGGCCCCTGTGAAGCCCGGGACTTTCTTTGCGATGGTATTGAGATCGACATCCGGTTCCAGCGGTTTGTTCTTCGCATGGACACGCAGGATCGCAAGACGGCCTCTGAGGTCAGGACGGCCGACAACGACGCGGCGGTCGAAACGGCCCGGACGCAGAAGCGCCGGATCGAGGATATCCGGACGGTTCGTCGCAGCGAGGGTGATGATGCCTTCGTTCGAGCCGAAGCCATCCATCTCGACCAAGAGCTGGTTCAGCGTCTGTTCTCTTTCGTCGTGTCCGCCGCCGAGACCGCTGCCTCTCTGACGGCCCACCGCATCGATTTCATCGATGAATACGATGCATGGTGCATTCTTCTTTGCCTGGGCAAAGAGGTCACGGACACGGGACGCGCCGACACCAACAAACATTTCTACAAAGTCAGAGCCGGAGATGGAGAAGAATGGCACCCTCGCTTCACCGGCCACCGCTTTGGCAAGCAGGGTCTTACCTGTCCCTGGCGGGCCGACGAGGAGCACGCCCTTCGGGATCTTCGCGCCGATCGCCGTATAGCGGCCCGGATTTTTCAGGAAATCCACCACTTCGGAGAGCTCTTCCTTCGCTTCGTCTTCCCCTGCAACATCAGAGAAATTCACATGGACCTGGCCTTCGGCGGTCATCTTCGCTCTGGACTTGCCAAAGCTCATGACACGTCCGCCGCCGCCCTGTGTCTGGTTCATGATCCAGAACCACACGCCGACCAGAATGATGATCGGAAGCAGAGAAGAGAGCAGATTCATCCACCAGGACGGCTGTTCCGGCGGTTTTGCAGTGATGATGACGCCACCCTCCGAAAGCTTCGGCAGAAGCTGCGCGTCATTGTCCGGTGCATAGGTAGCGAATTCGCTGCCGTCCTTCAGCTTACCGCTGATGGAATTGTTCGTCATCGTCACGGAGTCGACATTCTTCTTCTCGACCTGCGAAATGAAATCGCTGTAGGTGATTTCCGAGTGTTTTTCCTGAGGATGAACAAAGGTATTGAATATGGAGACCGCTATAATGATCAGAAGCACATAGAGGGCCACATTCTTTACAAATTTATTCAATATTTTCCTCCTTCTCTATATTTCCTGTGAAATATAAACGACCCATTCAATAGGTTTTTTCACCCCATAGATTGATAGTTCTGAATAATATCTAATTTTAGCATATAAGTATGTGGAAAGGCAACAAAGAAAAGAAGGTTCGGGGTTCGGGGTTCAGGGGTGCAGTGGCGGCTTCGCCGTTTGATATAAATAGCCTTCCCCTCGAGGGGAAGGTGCCCCGAAGGGGCGGATAGGGCACTGGCGGTATGAAAGAGAGTGGGAAAATGCGTCTCTAGCAGGCGATTTACGGCACCCCCCGAGCACCGATTCTTGTAAACGGCGATACCCGAAAGTAGTATTCAAGTCACCTGTCACTTGGGAATCCTAATCCCCAATCCCTAATCCCTAGCCACTAATCCCTAGCTACCAGTCACGCCTTCGTATAGACTTTATGATCCAGTACGCAGACGTCAGGGAGGTTTCTGTATTTTTCTGCGTAGTCGCAGCCATAGCCGACGATAAATTCATCCGGAATTTCAAAACCGACATACTTCACATATACATCCGCTTCGCGGCGTTCCTTCTTATTGAGACAGATGGCAAGCTCCACCGAAGCCGCGCCTCTCTCCTTCAGGAGCGGCACGAGATTGGACATGGTGATGCCGGTGTCGATGATATCCTCGACCACGATGACATGCTTACCGCGGATGTCCTTGTCAAGATCCTTCTTGATCTTGACATGCCCGCTCGATACGGTGCTGTTACCATAGCTCGACACGCACATGGTGTCTAAAGTGACCGGCAGATCGATCGAGCGCATCAGGTCGCAGAGGAAAGGCATCGCCCCTTTCAGAATGCCGACAAGTACGACATCCTTGCCTTCGTAGTCTTTCGTGATCTGAGCGCCGAGCTCTTTCACTTTCGCTGCGATCTGCTCTTTCGTCACAAGTACGGTTTTGATGTCTTTCGATAAATTTTCCATGATATTCTCCTGTCAATGAAATGTGAAGTAAAAAGTATAAATCGAGGTTAGTCCATGGGGCGTGCTGCCCCTTGATTGCGAGTGAAAGTTTCGCTGGAATGAGAAATTAGAAATGAGAAATGCGAAATGGTGGTGCGGCGCATAAAAATATGGAAGCGCCGAGGAGTATAAATAGGGCGATGCCCGAAAGTAGCATTTCAGTCACCAGTCACTAGTCACTCCCTAGTCACCAGTCACTCATTTCCGCCCAAACCAGATCGTCAGCAGCAGGTACTCTTTGGTCTCCTTCGTCACACGGCCGTATCGGCTGCCGCGGAGGAGACAGGTCCAGTAGATCTCTTTTTCATCAGCCACAACGGGCCAATACGGTCGGAGGGCAGCGGGGATGCCGGCGTCCTGCAGGATGCGCTTGATAGACTTCGTCCCGTCCATCCCCAGCGCCGCCATGCGCTCGCCCGGTCTTGGCATACGAAGCCTGACCTCCCCGACCTTTTCAGCATCCAGCAGGTATTGGT
Source organism: Fusicatenibacter saccharivorans (assembly GCA_963597545.1). Lineage (GTDB taxonomy): Bacteria > Bacillota > Negativicutes > Veillonellales > Dialisteraceae > Dialister > Dialister saccharivorans_A. Next base: position 4,705 of record CAVBQN010000072.1, on the reverse strand, counting down.
TACGAGCCGGATGCTCCGGCGGCTTTCCAAGTCGCACGGTCTCCATGTGCCAGAGCGTGTCTGCGCGGTCCTTGCCACTTATTATAGCCATCTCTTGCTGTTTATCCACATCTTTTTGGGTGAACTTTTCAAAAAAATGCTTTGCGAGAAGGAAAAGACCGTTCTCCTCCTGCTTTTTGGTATTGCCTTTGTAGAAATAGAGACAGCGCCGGCCGATCTCCATCACCACATGCGCCGTCGAAGTGAGCTTCCCCGTCTCGCCGTTCTCTGCGAGAAGAGCGAGACGCGAAAGGCTTTCAAAATCAGAGGATGACTCTCCCATGTGCATAAGCATCCGACGGAGGACACGCCGCCGCATGGCAAGAGGCAGGCCGCGAAAGGCGTCCTTCTCGATGCTTCCCTCTTTCCCGTGAGAAGTGAGCCATGCCTCTGCTGCCTCCTCCATCCAGGCATCCTCGCTTCGAAGGATATCCGCCGTATGCAGGAGCGTCTCTACCAGATTGGGATTATAGGAAAGCATCTCGGGGAGAAGCTGGTGGCGAATGCGGTTTCGCGTCGCATCCAGCTCATCATTCGTGGCATCATGGCAGGGCGCATAAGGAAAGGCAGTGAGGAAATCTTCGATTTCTTTCTTCGTGACCATGAGGAAGGGACGGATCAGCTCCTCATGCTTTGGCGCCATGCCCGACAGACCGCGCACGCCGCTCCCGCGCAGCAGATGAAAAAGGATCGTCTCGGCCTGATCGTCTGCATGATGCGCGAGTGCGATCACGGTATACCCCGCTTCCCTCTGCACTTCCCTGAGCGCCTCATAGCGGAGCGTGCGCGCCACCGTCTCGACGGAGCCGCCGCCTAAGCGCCTTTTCTCCTCGACATAGACATCCCTGCGAAAGAAGGGTATCCCAAGCCGCTCACAGATGCGCTCCACATACCGTGCCTCTTCCTCTGCCTCCTCGCGCAAATGATGCTGCACGAGACAGCAGCCGACAGAGAGCCCTTCCTGCTCTGCGATGTCATGCAGAAAGAGCAGGAGCCCGAGCGAATCCGGCCCGCCGGACACCGCAGCGAGGATCCGCTCCCCTCTCTGCCATAATTTCTTTTCCCGCGCAAAGGAGAGGATCTTCGCGATAAAAGGAGATGATTGTTTTTTCATAGTTCGCTCCTGGGAAAACAGGGACTTGGAACTAGTAGCTAGGGACTAGTAGCTAGGGACTAGTAGCTAGGGACTAGTAGCTAGGGATTAGGGATTAGGAATTAGGAATAAAGGTGGCGGCTGCGCCGCGAATATGTATAGGGCGATGCCCGAAAGCAGCATTCAAGTCACCAGTCACTTGAGGTATCTCATCCCTGCTTTCGCACATCCATCGTTTATCGGTCTGCAAGAAAGATTTCTCGCTATGCTCGAAATGACAACGCAAGAGTCTGATGTCTCCAAGTCTCCCAGTCTCCTAGTCTAATCCCCAGTCCCCAGTCACTAGTCCCCAGTCACTAGTCACTAGTCACTAGCCACTAGCCACTAGCCACTAGCCACCCCTTACTTTTCTGTCGGTGAGATGACATCCGCATCGAGCAGACCTTCGGAGAGATCACGGTCGCTCACCGTGATCTCCGAGAGAGCGAAGTACTCCATAAGGCTGTCTAAGATGACGACGCCCGCCACGATGATATCGGCGCGGGATGGCAAGAGACCTTTCATATGGCACTTGTCATCATAGGACATTTGGGATAATTTTTCGAGGATCTCCGACACATCCTCGGGATGGATCACATAGTCCTGCACCTTCGACGAATCATACACTTCGAGCTCCTGCAGCATCGAAGCCAGTGAGGTGACAGTCCCGCCAACGCCGATCCAGCGCTTGACATTCCGCATGGACTCCATGAGATCCGTCTCACGGAAAAGCGTGAAGCAATACTTCTTCAGCTCACCGCGGCCTCTGGCCGTGGTGGTATCGAACTGCTTCGAGCAGCGCACGCACCCGAGGCGGAAGCTGTGCCGCGCTCCGACATCAGTGCCGAATCCCACGCAGATCTCTGTCGAGCCGCCACCGATATCGACGACGGACGTGATGACGCCGGACGTCCCAGCCGCGCCGATGTAGCTATAGTACGCTTCCTCCTTCCCCGAAAGAATGCGGACAGGCACGCCGAAGGCTGCCGTCACTTCATCAGCGAATTCCTCCCCATTCGACGCATCGCGCATGATGGACGTACCATAGGCGAAGATATCCTTCGCCCCTTCGAGCTTGGCCATGGCGGTAAATTCCCCCACAGCAGAGAGCGTCCTTTCCTTTGCCCCCTGACCGATGGTCGCCTTATCCGTCATGCCTTCCCCCAGTCTGGTGCTGCGAAGTTCTTTCCTGAGGATCTTCCACTCTCCCTTCTCATCCTTCTCTGCCATCAAAAGACGGACCGAATTCGTTCCGATATCAATGATCGCGCGCATAAGAGCCTCCTTGTACTTCCGATACGCTACATTCTATTCATCAGAAAAGCATAAAAGGAGACATAACCTGTTCGTTACATCTCCTCTCATGCTCAGTCAGAATGGCGGCCGCCGCGACCGCCCCGTTTGGATTCTACATTTCTCTTCAGATCCAGAAGCCGTTCATCGCTGTCCTTCAGGAAACGGTTCAGCTTGTCTTCGAAAGAAGCAGGGGCTTCATGACGCTGCGAGCGATAACCGCCGGCAAATGGACGGCGCTCGGTCATACGCGCTGCTTCATGCAGAGGAGCTCTTCCCTCGAAGCCTTCTTTTCTCTGGAAACGATGCTCGCTTCCTTCCTTCTTCGGAAAACGTGCCTCCTTCTTTTCTTCCGTCTTCGGCTGCGCCTGCTTGACAGAAAGCGCGATCTTGCCCTTCGCATCGATGGAGATGACCTTCACCTTCACCGTATCCTTCACCTTGAGATACTGAGCCACATCGCTCACGTATTCATTGGCGACTTCTGAAATATGAACCAGACCCACCTTGTTTTCCGGCAGCTCCACAAACGCACCAAATTTCGCGATCCCTGAAACGGTACCTTCCACGATACTTCCGACTTCTAAAGCCATCTAACAACAAAATCCTCTCTGGGAAACGGCATCCGCCTCCCCAATGCCTGCGATATAAATACGAATTAAATTATACGTGATTTTTTAAGGAATAGCAAGAAGATTGAAGAGAGATGAGAGGTGCCTAGGGAAACACTGATTCAATCGTTGTCAGAGTGAATCAGCGTTTCCCTAGCTACCAGTCACTAGTCACTAGTCACTAGTCACTAGCTACTAGTCACCAATCTCATCTCACATAAGGCACTTCTCCGGGCTTCACAAGACCGAGCTCCTGACGAGCCTTCTTTTCAAGCTGTCCGTCATCCTTGAGATCCTCGCGCTTCTTTGCGAGCTCCGCCTTCTCCTTGGACAGCCTCTCCTTCTCCTCCAAAAGCAGCGTCTCCTGCTGGCGGATCTGATAGAAATGATACCCGCTGTGCAAGACAATGTAGAGCGAGAGAAGAACCACGATGACGAAAAGGACACGCAGGAACGGGCTGTGCGGGAAAAGCCGTACCAGAAACGGCGATTTCCTTCTCCTAGTCACGAGGCTCCCTCCCTAAGAGCTGGTTCACCAGCTTGTACACCTTCGGCTCTGCAGCGAGATTTCTTTCATACTCCGCCTTCTTCTCCGCTTCCGCAAAGCCATAGTCCAGCCATGTCCGGGCTTCCTTCCAGCGATCCGTATCATCGTAGAGTGCCACGATCATGAGACGGCCATCGCGCTCCGCGGAAGCGACGAGACAATCGCCCGCCGCTTCCGTCATGCCCGTCTTCACGCCATTCGCCCCTTCATAGTGGCTCGTCAGAAATTCATTGCGGTTTTCCACATTGCGATAGACCCCATTCCGATACGTCATCGGATACGAAGGACGCTTCACGATGTCACGGAAATCAGGATTCTTCATCGCATACGCCGCGATCTTCGCCATATCATAGGCCGTCGTATAGTGGTTCGGATCCGTAAGACCATTCGGATTTGCAAAATGAGAATCATGCACACCGATAGAAGCTGCCTTTTCATTCATCATCTCGATGAAACGACCATACGAGCCGCCTACCGTCTCTGCGACCGACACAGCCGCATCATTCCCGGAGATCAGCATCATCCCATACAGCAGCTGGTGAAGCGAGAGCGGCATATCCGGCCTGAGACCGATGTTCGTGCCATCCTGCGCCATCGCGCGCGGAGAGATCACCGCATTCTGGTCCAGCTTCGCCTTGCCCTCTTCGAGCGCAATGATACAGGTCAGGATCTTCGTCGTACTTGCAGGATAGATACGCAGACTCCCTTCCTTATCCGCCAGCACCTCGCCCGTATTCCCATCGATCAGCGCAGCCGAGACTGCCTTCGAAGGAGGCGGCGGCGCGATCATTGGCGGTGTGGGCGGCGGCGGTGTCACCCAGATGAGCGCGCCCAGCCCGCAGCCGCAAACAATAAGCAACAGAAGTAAAATGGATAGTAATTTTTTCATGAAAATCGTCCTTTGAAAATAAAGGTGCAAGGTTCAGGGTTAGCCTCTTGGGGAATGCTATTAAGTTAAGGAAATCGTTAGCTACGTAACGTCTTGCTTCCCCCTTCGGGGGAAGTGCCGAAGGCAATAGGGGCATGCTAGCGGTATAGCGTGCTATGTTGAATAGTCCGACGCTATCGATATTCCAACACTTT
>CAVBQN010000071.1:0-11281 GCA_963597545.1 Fusicatenibacter saccharivorans | reverse complement strand
CTTTGGAAGGAGGTGCCCCGAAGGGGCGGAGGTTGGCCGCGTGAAACGGTACTCCCACATTCGGGGAAACCAACCCCGCCTCGCTTCGCTCGTCTGCCCCTTCCAGAGGAAGGGGCGCGAATGATTTTTAAGGAAACACTGATTCAATCGTTGTCATTCGCGGTCAGGGACTCGCACTTCCCCCCACATATGCCGCGCACTTCTCCGTTTTCCTCATCTCTCTTTCATACCGCCAGTGCCCTATCCGCCCCTTCGGGGCATCTTCCCCTCGAGGGGAAGGCTGGCGATACGAGGAAAACCTGCGATCAACAGACCTTCGGGCATCGCCCCGTTTCGTCATCCTGAGCGGAGAAAAGGGTAAGGTTAAGATGGACAAATACACAGGCAAGAAAAATGATGTTTCGCTTTTACATGACATCTGCGGGCATCGCCCTATATATTCGCGGCGAAGCCGCCACCTTCATTCCTCATTCCTCATTCCTCATTCAAATCCCTTCCCCCCTGAAAATTTTTTCTTGACTTCCCATCCCCGAAAGTGTATAGTAGTTTCAACTTCATAAAGGCAGTGAAGAGAAGAGTACATGAAGGACGCTGGCAAAGAGAGCTCCACCCGGTGAGAAGGAGCGCAGACGAATCCATGGAAGATGGCCTCTGAGCCTGGCATGCTGAATGATGAAGCAGCCCGGGATCTCCCGATATAGAGACAAGGTATCAAGGCTATCGCCGTCGTACCTCATAAGGTGTCCCGAAGTGATTCGGACATAAAATTGGGTGGTAACACGAAGTATCTCGTCCCTTTCAGGGAGCGGGATTTTTTTATTGCCCCGCATTTCCTATCAAGGAGGAATTCACTATGAAACTGACAAAAGCAATCGCACTGTCCCTCGCAGCCCTCATCGCTGCAGGCGCTATCGCCGGCTGCGGCGACCAGAAGAAAGAAGCCAAAGCACCGGCTGACAAGAAAGAGATCACCGTCGGCATCACTTCCGGCTATTCGGAACAGGTCATGGAGTTCGTCGCAAAGAAAGCAGAAAAAGAAGGACTCAAGGTGAACCTCAAGGCCTTCGGTGACTATGTCACTCCGGATGCCGCCCTTGCTGCCGGCGAGATCGACCTGAACTCCTACCAGCACGGCCCGTACCTCGAAGCCTACAATGAAAAGAACGGCACGAATCTGATCTCCATCGGCAATACCTATCTTGCTCCGCTGCGCATCTACTCCAACAAATACAAAGACCTGAAGGATGTGCCGGACGGTGCCAGGGTCTCCATCCCGAACGACCCGTCCAACGGCGGCCGTGCGCTCCTCCTGCTCAATAAGCAAGGTCTCCTCAAGCTGAAGGAAGGCACCGATCCGACCAAGGCTGTCGTCGGTGATATCGCAGAAAATCCGAAGCACCTCGAGATCCTCGAGCTCGAAGCGCCGCAGCTCCCGCGTTCTTTGGATGACGTAGCGATCTCTGTCATCAATGCCGGCTACGCAAAGGCTGCCAGCCTCGACACCAAGACCGCCCTCGCGACCGAAGACAATACCTCGCCTTATGTCAATATCATCGCAGCCCGCGAGCAGGATAAAGAGAACCCGACCTACCAAAAATTCGTCAAGATCTTCCAGTCTGAGGATGTCAAGAAATACATCAATGACAACTTCAGCGACGGCCTCGTTCCGGCCTTCTGATAACCGCTGGCTATGCGCCATGAAAGGCCCATCGGAGCATCTTCCCAAAAATGGAAATGCCCCGACGGGCCTTTTGTGTGCCTGACCGGAACGCGGGACCAGGGACGGGTGACTAGTGACTGGCAGCTCTCTCTCATTGTCATTTCGAGCAAAGCGAGAAATCTTTTCCATCGTGATCAGGGACTCACGCTCCCCCACATGTGCCGCGCACTTCTCCGCTTTCCTCATCTGTCTTTCATACCGCCTGTGCCCTATCCGCCCCTGCGGGGCACCTTCCCCTAGAGGGGAAGGCTGACGATACGGGGTAAACCTGCGCTCAAGAGACCTTCGAACATCACCCCGTTTCGTCATCCTGAGCGGCGAGAAACGTCATATGTGAGATAACGAATGCCAGAACCGCTGCGACCTCTTCATCGATCTCGGCGAAGCCGCCTTCATTTCTAAATTTTCATTCACATGCCCTCCTCTTTCCTTTATAATATAGATACATAAAGGGAAGGGGAGATTTTTATGTTACGCATCGCCACCATCGACGACAATCCGGCTGACCTCAAAGAGATCCGGATGTGCCTCTCACATTATTTTCAGAAAAGGGCAGGACAGACGCCCATCGACTACACCATCTCAGCCTACACCAGCGGCCCATCCTTTCTGGAAAATTTTGAAAAAGGCGACTACGACCTCATCCTCCTTGATATCTACATGCCCCGCATGACCGGTATGCAGGTAGCCGAAGAGATCCGCGCCATCGATGAGGACGCATGGATCATCTTCCTCACCACCAGCCGCGACCACGCACTCGAAAGCTACAACGTCTTCGCCTCCGGCTATGTGCTAAAGCCGCTCCTTGAAAATGCGCCGCAGCTCGAGACCCTTCTGACACGCCTCCTCCCTGAGGATGCGCTCGCCGCAAAGACGCTCACCGTAAAGCTCGCCGGCGGCGAATGCCTCTCCGTCCCCTACAGCCACATCCTCTACATGGACTGCCATGGCAGCCGCGGCGCCGTCCTCCATCTCGAAGACCGCGCCCTCGCCTCGCAGAACAGCTATCAGGAGCTGGCAGACATTCTCCTTAGCGATGAGCGCTTCCTCGAGTCCTACCATCGCCTCATCCTCAATATGAATGCCGTCACCGCCATGAAGGAAGATACATTCCTGATGAAGGGAAATCACTCCCTCCCCATCAGCCGCCGGAAAAAGAAGGAAGTCAAGCAGCAGTACATGCAGTTTCTGCTGTCAAGATAGAGCTGGTGACTGGTGACTGGTGGCTAGGGATTAGGGGTGACTAGTGACTAGTGACTGGTGACTGGTGACTGGTGACTGGGAGACACCCGTCCCCCTGTCATCCCGAGCGCAGCCGAGGGATCTTTGTTGCACAGCGATTAGTATCCCTCCTGCCCCTGCACGGAAAAACGCCTTCGTGCTGCGTTTCTCGGTTTTCAAGCTCTCGCCGCTCATCGGTCTGCAAGGAAGATTTCTCGACTTCGCTCGAAATGACGATACGCGTGGAACGCAGCCTCATAGATTCGCGGCGGAGCCGCCACTACAACCCTGAACCCCGAACCCCGAACCCTGAACCCTGAACCCTGAAGTTTGAAGTGGCTAGGGATCAGGGATTAGTGGTGCCGAGTGACTGGTGACTAGTGACTGGTGACTGGGGACTAGTGACTGGGGACTAGTGACTAGTCACTGTCCACACTCTCTCGCTGTCGTTTCGAGCACAGCGAGAAATCTTTATCATTCGCGGTCGGGCAATCGTTGTTTGACAACCTCAAACGGGAAACCTGCTATCCCACGACCTTCGAGCATCGCCTCATATATATTCGCGGCGAAGCCGCCACTACAACCCTGAACCCCGAACCCTGAACCCTAAAGTTTGAAAACAGGGATGCGTGGCTAGGAATCAGGGATTAGTGGTGACTAGTGACTTGTGACTGGTGACTGAAATGCCATCTTCGGGCATCGCCCTATTTATACTCCGCGGCGCTTCTGCTTTTTGCGCCGCACCACCATTTCTCATTTTTCATTTCTCATTTCTCATTCAAGCGAATCTTTAAAGAGCAAGCCGCCCCTCAGGCTCCCCCAAGAAACTCCGGGCACTCATTTCATAAGGAGCAAACCCATGATCGACATCATTCTTCTGGTCTTTGCCATCGCCATCCTTCAGACGGGCGGGGCCTATGTCCGCTATATGCCCTTTGCGGGCATCATGGATGACAAGACGAAACGCCGCCTTTTAATCGTGAACTGTCTCATCCTGCTCTTCAATATGAGCTGGATGGCCCTTCTCGTAAACCAGCTCGGCCTCAATGTCTTCACTTACAAGTGCTGTCTGGCGCTCGGCTGGATTCCCTTCTTTCTCTCGATGCTTTTCATCTTTCCCACCGACAAAGCCGCACAGATTTTCATCCTCGGCATGCAGGGTATCTACATGTTTGCTCTCCACGGTATCTCCGCCATCTTTATCCTCCTCGGATTCCCAGATACCCCCGTGGAGAATTTCCTGATCGAGCATCTCCTCGTCTATGACTTCTTCTTTGCGATGACGCTTCCCGGTGCCTACCGCGTCTTTTCTCCCATGCTGCCCTCGAAGCGCTTCATGAATGAAAAATCCTACTCCTACTACATGGCCGCCATCCCTATGATCCTTGTCACGGCCGCTATGCCGACCAGCCTCTTGGGCAAGCTCTGGTCTCTCGACAAGCTTTTCGTCTGGCTCATCCTCGTCATTTTCTTCATCGCCTTTGATCGCTACCTCATTCTGGAAAAGAAAGACTTCGAGAATTTGACGAATATCCAGAGTGCAAACCACCTGATGGAGAAATCCATTTCCTTCCTCCAGTCCTATGCCCAGCTCCTGCAGGATAATGGAAAAGAAATGTCCCTCTTTCGCCACGACCTGCGCCACCGGATCCTCGCGCTCCATGGGCTCCTGCAGCGCGGGCAGACAGAAGACGCCCTCGCACTTTTGGAAAGTGCTCACGAAGACTTGGAGCGCACCGCCACCCATCCCTACTGCCTGAATCCGATCATCAATGCCATCATCTCTATCTATTTCGAAAAAGCGAAAGAACTCTCCGTCCGCACCAGCCATAAAATTTCCTTCCCGCAGAGCCTTCCCTCCATCGAAAGTCCGCTCGCCTATGTACTTGCGAACCTGCTCGAAAATGCCATCCAGGCCTCTGCCACCATGCCCAAAGAGAAACGGACCGTCGACCTCACGCTCCTTATGAAGGGAAATCAGATCGCTCTCTCCATCGTGAACCAATACGACGCACCCATCCGCTTTGATGAGAATGGCTACCCCAAAACAGACAAGGAAGGCCACGGCTTCGGCATGGTCTCCATCGCTCGCTTCTTAGACACCCACCACGCCTATAAAAACTTCACACAGGAGGATGGCAAAGTACGCTTCGAAGCATACTTCACCGTAGAAGACGAGTGACTGGTGACTGGTAGCTAGGGACTAGGGATTAGGGATTAGAAATCCGGTTTACCGTTTATTTACATTCGGAAGATATAATAAGGGTAAAGAACTCTCGCCTCACTCGAAATGGCCGTGCGAAAGAGTCTAATGTCTCCTAGTCACTAGCCACTAGTCACCATTTCCCCGAAAGGAGTCCCATCATGATCCGTCTTCTCTTTATCTCGCACACAGGAAATAATGAACCGCCGATGGCGCAATGCATCATGGACCACCTCATCCGAAAGGCCGGTCTGACAGAAGCCCTCTCCGTCTCCGCCGCCTGCTTTGCCAAAGAAGGCGCATCCCTTTCCAAGGCGGCGCAGGAGACGCTCTCTGCCCACGGCATCCCCTATACGATGAAAAAGACCTTCCCCATCGCCTGGAAGACCTATGATGACTACGACTTCATCCTTCTCATGAATGATAAGAACAATCCCGACATCTTCAATACCATGGGCGGCGATGTCGATGAGAAGATCCATCTCCTCTCCGAATACGCCGGAAAAGAAACCGATATCCCGAACCCGCACAAGGGCGCTGCCTTCGAAGATGCGTATGAAGAGGAGGAAAAAGCCTGCAAAGGTCTTTTGAAGAAGCTCGAAGCATGGATACGGTGAGGAAAAAGAGACCGTCCCCCTTTCCCCAAAAGATCTATTCCCCAATAAAAAAGGGGCTGTGAAGAAATGAGGATTCATTTCTTCACAGCCCCTTTTTACTTTGCTTTCATTTGGTTCAGGGTTCAGGGCTCTCGTGGCGGCTTCGCCGCAAATATACCTATGACGATACACAAAGCCCTTTTTCTCCCTCCTTCCTTTGGAAGGAGGTGCCCCGAAGGGGCGGAGGTTGGCCGCGTGAAACGGCACTCCCACATTCGGGGAAACCAACCCCGCCTCGCTTCGCTCGTCTGCCCCTTACAGAGGAAGGGGCGTGAATGATTTTTAAGGAAACACTGATTTAGCCAAGCCAAAAAAGGAAGCTCTCGCGAGCTTCCTTTTTACATGTACTTTATTCTGCTTTCTCTTCCAAGATCCCCATGAACTGTTCTCCCGTGATAGTTTCCTTTTCATAGAGGTACTTCGCGAGTTCATCGAGCTTGCTGCGATGTTCCACAAGGATCTTCCTTGCTTTCTCGTGCTGCGCCTTGATGAGATCAGAGACGGCCTTGTCGATGCGTGCCTGTGTCTCCGGCGAGCAGGCGAGGGTGGTATCGCCGCCCAGATACTGGTTCGTCACATTTTCCATAGCGACCATGCCGAATTCATCACTCATCCCGTACTGCGTGATCATCGCACGGGCGAGGCGGGTGGCTTTCTCGATATCGTTCGATGCCCCATTGGTGGATGTGCCGAAGACGACCTCCTCCGCCGCGCGGCCGCCTGTCAGCGTGGCGATCTGGTCCAACATTTCCTCTTTATTCATGAGGTAATGGTTACCCTGATCCACCTGCATGGTGTAGCCGAGCGCCCCGCTGGTTCTTGGGATGATGGTGATCTTCTGCACCGGCGCGGTATGGGACTGCAGTGCCGCGACAAGAGCGTGGCCGATCTCATGGTAGGAAACAATGCATTTCTCTTTGTCCGTCAGGATCGCATGCTTCTTCTGGTAGCCGGCGATGACGACTTCGATGGACTCCTCCATGTCTTCCTGCGTCGCATAGGGACGATGGTCGCGAACGGCGCGGAGCGCGGCTTCGTTCACGATATTGGCGAGCTCCGCCCCCGATGCACCGGAGGCCATGCGCGCCACCTTGTCGTAGTCGATCGCAGGCGCAGTCTTGATCTTCGCCGCATGGACCTTGAGGATCGCGACGCGCCCCTGAAGGTCCGGCAGCGTGACAGGCACCTGCCGGTCAAAGCGGCCCGGACGAGTGAGCGCCGGATCAAGTGACTCCGGACGGTTCGTCGCCGCCAGGATGATGACGCCCGCATTGTCTTCGAAGCCGTCCATCTCTGTCAGGAGCTGGTTCAGCGTCTGCTCGCGCTCATCATTGCCGCCCAAGGCACCGCCGCCGCGCTTCTTGCCGATGGCATCGATTTCATCAATGAAGACAATACACGGCGCTTTTTCCTTCGCCTGCTTGAAGAGGTCGCGAACCTTCGCCGCCCCCATGCCGACGAACATTTCTACAAATTCCGAGCCGGAAATGGAGAAGAACGGCACTTCGGACTCGCCGGCGACAGCCTTCGCGAGCATGGTCTTGCCGGTGCCTGGCGGGCCCACGAGAAGGATGCCCTTCGGCATCTTCGCACCGATGTCTCGGTACTTCGTCGGATTATGCAGGTACTCGACGACCTCCTGCAGGCTGTCCTTCGCTTCATCTTCCCCCGCGACGTCAGCAAATTTGATGCCGTTCGTCGGCTTGACGAAGATCTTCGCATTCGATTTCCCCATGCCGAACTGCATCGCGCCGGGGCCGCCCATGTTCTTCATCAGCCGTTTATTCATGTACTGGCCGATGCCGAAGAAAATGAGGAGCGGCAGCACCCATGAGAGGAGCGCCGACAGGATCGGATTCATCGCTTCGACGATCTCTCCGGTGAAATCCGCGCCCGACTTGTGCAGACGCTCCACCAGCTCGGGGTCATTCATGATGGCGGTCTTGTACGCCTGCTTGTCATCCTTCTTCGTAAAGAGGATCTTGTCCTGCTCCACCTGGACCTTGTCGATTTCCTTGTTCTCCGTCATCGTCATGAAGGACGAGTAGTCCACTTCCTTCACCTGATTCTCGCGGAGCATCGGCATGAAGATCGAATTGAACAGGAAGATCGCAAGGAAGATTAAAATGTAATACGCCAGTATAGGCCGTTTCGGCATTTTGACTTCATTCATAGCGTTTCCCTTTCTTTGAAATATATTTTTGACCATTGGTCAGTAATTATATTATACGCCCTTTGGAAAGGAAATGGTAGGGGCGGAGATTGACCGCGTGAAACGGTACTCCCCCATACGGGGAAGCCAACCCCGCCTCGCTTCGCTCGTCTGCCCCTTCCAGAGGAAGGGGCGAGAATGATTTTTACATACGACTTTCGGGCATCGCCCCATATATATTCGCGGCAAAGCCGCCACCTTCATTCCTAATTCCTCATTCCTAATTCCTCATTCGAGCAAAGCTTTCAGTCACAATCAAGGGACAACGCCACCGAGGCTGACCCTCCCTCTATCTGATCCCCCAGAACCGCTCCGTATTCTCCTTCGCGTGTACTACGAGCACTTCCGTAGGCACGCCCATGTACTGCGCGAGCGTCTGCGCCACATACGTGATATTCTGCGGCACATTCGTCCTCGGCAGGTGGAATCCGCGCGGCGTGAGGTAGGGCGCATCCGTCTCGATCATCACGCGGTCCAGCGGAAGGATCGTCACTGCCTCGCGCAGGTCATCTGCGCGCCGCTCATCACAGATCCAGCCCGTGATGCCAATGTAGAAGCCCATCGAAAGGAGCGTCTTGAGCGTTTCCTTATTTCCTGTATAGCAGTGGACAACAGAGCGCGAACAGATGGATTCGTGTCCGGCAAAGCAGGCGATGAAGTCCTCCGCTGCATCCCGCTCGTGAAGGAAGAGTGGCTTTCCCAATTTCTCTGCAAGCGCGATCAGCTCCTTGAAGTAGTGGATCTGATTTTCCTTCCTGCTGTACATGCGGTCATAGTCGAGCCCCGTCTCCCCCACCGCCAGGATGCGGGGATTTTCCGTCAAGATTTCCTCGATGCGCGCGACATCCTCCTCGCTCGCTTCGTCGGCGCTGTGCGGATGGATCCCCGCCGTCCCGTAGACGTCATGGGTCTTCGTGAAATCATTCACGAGCTCATTCTCCTCCGCCTCCGAGCCCGTCAAAATGCACTGGATCTCCGCGGCGTGCGCGTCCTCGATGATCTTCTCCGGGTGGGGGAAGGATTTCGTAAACAGATTCAGTCCGATATCGTAGTAGGTGTATGGCATAGCGTTCGTCCTTTCATTTGCTGAGTTCATATTTGGCATAGCGGCCTCGTCCAGTCAGCACCAGCTGGCGCTCTTCACAAAGCTGTTGTAAAAGCTCATATGCCTTCGGTTTTGAAACATGGAGGAGCTCCGCCACATCCGTTTTCGTGACGGCACCATTCTGACTTTCCGCCAGTTTCAATATCATTTCAGGAAAACGTACCTGATCAATTCCTCTCTGGCGTGTATACTCCTTCGATTTTCCCGTCTTGCGATAGACTTTCTGCCCAAGCATCAGCATTCGCTGCGAAGTACGACCAATTTCCTCCACCATGCCGCGCTCGATCAGTGTCTCGATCAGAGGCTTCAGTCGCGTCAGAGAAATATGAATCCGCTCTGCCAGATCATGTTCGCTGGCTTTACGTTCACTATACAACACCGAGAGAATCAAAAGGGTATTGATGGCCAGCGGATGTCCTATGGATTTCTGCTCATCCATAACCATCTGGATGAATTCTGTATCCGCTTTGGCACGAGGGATGAAAAGCGTCACCTGCTTCGCAGTCGACTCCGAATAATCAGGCCAGGGACGGCCAAAGGTGATCGAGCCTTCAAAGATACGGTCAATGCCACGTCCAGTCCGTTCCGCCAGTCCGATTCGTTTCAATGCATCAGACAGCAGTGGATTTCGTCCGCAGGGTTCCGCTGTCAGCAAATTTTCCAGCGTAATCCCTTCAATGAATCCGCCTGGATTGCTGATGGTCAGCCCCTCATCGCTGACCTGAATGCGCACACTCCCCATCATAGAGTAATCCCGATGGGCAAACGCATTGATCAAGCCCTCGCGAAAAGCCGGCCTCGAAAACTCAGGAATCGGAATGCGGAACAAGCCGTAGTCGAATTCTTTCTCCGGGTTCCACGCCTTCATGTACGAGGAAAACAGCTCCACCAGTTCAACGATGGGCTTCGTGAACGATTCATTCATCACGACCCGGGTTCCCTGCATCACCTGGAAAACCGCACCGGCCGTCGGAACAAGCCGCTTCAGGCTCGACTCTTTTCCCACCAGCAAAAGCCCCGTCAGCGTGGGGTATACCGCTTCTCCCACGCGTACTGTCAGACGCAGTGCCTGCTCGAGTTCCTCGTCTGATAAAGCAAGCAGCTGCTGATCTCCATTCTGATTCTGAATGGTCTCCCGCAGGCGGAACAGCTGATTGGGATCCAGGTCCTCGGCCGTCCCATCCTGGATGGGCTGCGCCGAGAAGTCCAACTTTCGTAAATCCGACAAACGCGTGTAGATTTCATAGGGATACATGGGAATGACTTCCGGACTTCCATCCACTTTCAGTCTCCGCTTCAAGATTTTCCCCGACACTGTGGCAATCACTGAGTAGCTTTTGGGGATAGAAATCGCCATCACCGGCAGATCATCGCTATAAAGAATTTCCGTCCGCACCGACAAGGACGGACGCGTGCGGTTGGCAATAAGCGCTGCCAGCCCGATCGGATCCTGATGATGCTTCACGATCCCACTCACTCGCCCATCATCTTCGATACCCAAATAGAGCGTGCCCCCCTCTGTATTCGTCATGCCAACAATCTCATCCACCAGTCCTTCGTCCGAGTATCCCTTGCCCCTGTCACTTTTGAATTCAACAGTCAACGTCTCTTTCTTCGGCAACTCACACATGATACCGCCCTCCCTTTATTGAAATATCATTTCAAGTGATTTCAATTCAATTTAATTCATTTTAACTCAGCCCATTCGTTAATTCAATTCAATTTTCCCCAATTCAATTCAAGAAAGTGAATTAAATTGGGCATTTCAATTCATTTTCTTGAATTGAACTTGAATTAAACTTGCATTGAAATCGATTTGAAGCACAAAAAAGGAGCCCGCAAGGGCTCCTGGCATGTCTGTGGAGCGGATGAAGGGAGTCGAACCCTCCTGTCCAGCTTGGGAAGCTGGCGTTCTACCGATGAACTACACCCGCATACTTATATGCATTGATGATACCACACTTTCCGCTCTTTTTCCAGTCTTCGGGAAAAGTTATTTAGGGAAACACCTCGTCAAGTCACCAGCAACAAAAAAGGAGCTGTGAAGAAATGAATCCTCATTTCTTCACAGCCCCTTTTTACTTTGCTTTCATTTGGTTCAGGGTTCAGGGTTCAGGGTTCAGGGTTCAAGGTTCAGGGCTCTCGTGGCGGCTTCGCCGCCTTT
>CAVBQN010000070.1:0-11412 GCA_963597545.1 Fusicatenibacter saccharivorans | reverse complement strand
CGTAGCCCCCTCAGCCCTTCGGGCAGCTCCCCCGATGGGGAGCCAAGAACGTTCTGCCGCTTAACTTAATAGCATTGCCCCTCTAGGGGAAGGTGCCCGAAAGGGGCGGATAGGGCGACTATGGCATGAAAGACAGCTGGGATAAGATTTCCCGGTCACTCTTATGAGAGCTGCAAGTCCCCGCGGCAGATGGACAAACTGTTTTATATAATGAGGGGGTATTGGGGTACTCTATGAATGATGTGCCCCTTCCAGCACTTCTCACTTCAGCCACAGCTCTGCTGCAGCCGAGGCGGCCTGTGTCGGCGTGATGACGCCCTGCTCGGCCATGAGGGCGAGGACGACGGTCATGCGCTTCGCGCCTTCCTTCGGGTGTGAGATGGGGTCATAGGCAGACGGTGCCTGCGGGAGACCGGCGAGCATCGCGCACTGGGCGAGGTCGAGCTCCTTGGGTGCTTTGCCAAAGTAGGTGCGGCTGGCTTCCTTGAGGCCGTAGGCACCGTGACCGTAGTAAATGGTATTCAGATAGAGCTCGAGGATCTCCTCCTTGCTGTAATTCCGTTCCAGCTGGACGGCGAGCGCCAGCTCTTCGATCTTGCGGGTCATGGTGCGGTCATTGGAGAGGAAGATGTTTTTCACGGTCTGCTGGGTGATGGTGCTGCCGCCCTGGAGCGTTTCTCCGGCGAGATAGTTCGTGAAAGCAGCGCGCGCGACGCCGATGAGGTCCATCGCGCCGTGCTCATAGAAGCGGCGGTCTTCGGTCGCGACGATCCCCTTCTTGAGGTAGTCCGGGATCTCGGCAAAGGGGACGAATTCTTCTCGATGCACACGCGCTTCCAGTGCTTCCCTGAAGTGGAGCACATTGTCCATTTTTTCCTTGGCGGTGAGGAGCTTCTCCGCCCCGTCGACGGGGCTTTTTGCGTCCGGCTTCGGCGGCCGTGCTTCGATGCTGCCCTCTTGGGTCTCTTCGGAGGAAAAACCGGAGATCAGTGTCCTGACGGTATCCGAGATCTCCGTCAGGATGCCTTTCTCTTCGGGGGGGTGTGCGTCCTTCGGCAGGCTCTTTTGGACGGCATGTGGTCTGACCGGTTCATGTACGACATTCTTCGTGAGCTCGCTGCCTGAGGAGAAGCCCCAGTACATCGCGCCGCCTAAGATCAATAAAAGGAAAAGAAATTTTTTCATAAGTAGCCTCACTGTGTTTGCATTTCCTTCATTGTAACACAGGTGGGACGGGTAGGGGAAATGCTGCGGCTGCAAAAGAGCGGGGCGCCGCTTTTGCATGGCGGGCGTTTCCCTGCGCTCCGACATTTCCCCTTCATGCGAAATACTCTCAAATATGGTATAATAAATATGCACCATCAAGGTGCGCTTATATATATGTAAATAAATAAAAGGCGGTCATGCATGACAGGCCGCCATTTTTTTGTAAGGAGAATCCCATGTCTGAAGATATTCATGAAATCCAGGCTCGTCACAGCGAAGAGAATGGCAAGAAAGACTACGGCGCAGATGACATCCGTGTCCTCGAAGGGCTCGAAGCGGTGCGCCTGCGTCCGGGTATGTACATCGGCTCGACATCAGCGCGCGGTCTGCACCATCTGGTCTACGAAGTCGTCGACAACAGTATCGATGAAGCACTCGCAGGCTATTGCACGCACATCGAAGTGACGCTCAATGATGACGGCAGCTGTACAGTCACGGATAATGGCCGCGGTATCCCGACGGGGATGCACGAGACTGGGAAACCTGCCATGGAAGTCGTACTGACCGTGCTCCATGCAGGCGGCAAATTCGGCGGGGATGGCTATCCGATCTCCGGCGGTCTGCACGGCGTCGGCATCTCTGTCGTGAATGCGCTCTCCGAATGGACACGCGTCGTGGTGCGCCGTGAAGGACATTTCCATGAAATGAGACTGTCCCGCGGGGAAGTCACGCAGTATATGAAGACCTACGGAGAAACGAAGGAGACGGGCACATCGGTCACCTTCAAGCCGGATATCGAGATCTTCAAAGAAGGGGTGGACTTTGATTATGATACCCTGAAGATCCGCATGCGCGAGCTGGCTTTTCTGAATAAAGGCCTCACCATCACGCTGACAGACCTGCGCGACGGTGCGACCCACGAGGAGAAATTCCACTATGCCGGCGGCATTACGGAATTCGTCCAGTTCCTGAACGAAGGCAAGGATCTTGTCGATCCGGCAGTCATTGCGTTTGAAGGTGAGAAGGATAAGGTCATCGTCGATATCGCGATGCAGTACCAGACCGGCTACAGCGAAAGCATGTATACCTTCGTCAATGACATCAATACCATCGAAGGCGGCATGCACCTTGCCGGCTTCCGCAGCGCGCTCACCCGTGTCCTCAATGAATATGCGCGTAAGAATAACATCCTCAAGAACAATGAAGCAAACCTTTCCGGCGATGATGTCCGTGAAGGGCTGACCTGCGTCATTTCCGTCAAAGTGCCGAATCCGCAGTTTGAAGGCCAGACCAAGACGAAGCTCGGAAATCTCGAGGTCAAGGGCATCGTGGATAATCTCGTCTCTGAAGGCCTGCGTACCTACCTCGAAGAGCATCCCGCGGAAGGGAAGGCCATCGTCGAGAAAGGCATCACGGCGAGCCGTGCCCGCGAAGCAGCCCGCCGCGCCCGTGAGCTGACCCGGCGCAAGAATGCGCTCGAAGTCTCCAGCCTTCCGGGAAAGCTGGCTGACTGCACAGAAAAAGACCCGAAGATGACAGAGATCTATATCGTCGAAGGGGACTCTGCAGGCGGATCTGCGAAGTCCGGCCGTGACCGCCGCTATCAGGCGATCCTCCCGCTGCGCGGCAAGATCCTGAATGTAGAAAAAGCCCGCCTCGACCGTGTCCTGAATTCCGATGCCATCCGTACCATGATCACCGCTTTCGGTACGGGCGTCGGTGAAGACTTCGACATCACAAAGCTTCGCTATTACAAGATCATCATCATGACGGATGCCGATGTCGATGGTGCGCACATCAGGACACTGCTCCTCACCTTCTTCTATCGCTATATGAAGCCGCTCGTCACCGAAGGTCACGTCTTCATCGCCCAGCCGCCGCTGTATCAGGTACGCAAGGGGCGTCAGAAATACTACACCTACGATGATGATGAACAGAATAAGCTCCTCGATGAGATCGGCCGCGATGGCTGTGCGATCCAGCGCTACAAAGGGCTGGGCGAAATGAATCCGGAACAGCTCTGGGACACCACGATGAATCCGGAACAGCGCGTCATGCTGAAGGTCGAGCTCACCGATGCTGTCGAAGCAGACCGCCTCTTCACCATCCTCATGGGCGACAAGGTCGAGCCGAGACGCAAATTCATCGAAGAACACGCGAAGGACGTCACAAATCTGGATCTGTGACGTGGTAGAAGCTAGTGACTGGTGACTAGTGACTGGGATTCTCCGGCATCGTCATCCCGAGCGTAGCCGAGGGATCTCTACTGCTCTGCGGGAATCAGCGCGTATGCGTCTGGGAAAAACGATGTCTTGGTGCTGTCTCACAGCAGGCAATGAGCGTTCTGCAATAGAGATTTCTCGCTTGCGCTCGAAATGACGACGGCGCGAAGCGCTATCAAAACTCCGCGGCGCTTCATTATTTTTATGCGCCGCACCACCATTTCTCATTCCTAATTCCTCATTCGAACAAAGCTTTCATCCGCGATCCATGGGCAGCTCAACCCACGGGCAACCTTGGACTCGCCAACCTGAACCCTGAACCTTTATTTCTCTTACATTTTCTTTACTTTTTGTTGCCATTCCATGCCCAAATAGTATACAATAGGGATGGCAGTGATCTGCCATCGAGAGTGGTAAGAAGAGGGAAGGGGGACAGAGATGAAATACTTCTACCCCGCCATTTGTTCATACGATCAGAAAAAGGGAATGTTCTTCGTGATGTTTCCAGACCTCATCGGTTGTGAAGCGAAAGCCAGCACCATGAATGAGGCTGCGAAGAAGGCCAGAGAAGCTTTGGCCGCCTCTCTTCTGGAACTGGAAGAGAAAGCGCTCCCCATTCCGAGCGCAACCAGCGAACGGCAGCTTCGTCTCCGCGAAAGCGGCAAGCGAATCTGTACATTCTTGGTAGATATGGATGAATATCGGGCCTATAAAACGTACAAAGTCAAACACGCAGATGCGAAGAGCGCAGAATGGGCTGGCGAAGCCAGAAAAGGACGTCGCCAAAGCATCCTCGCCAAAGTCTTCGGATTCAGATAAATAAAAAAGGCAGAAACGAAATGAGTAGTCATTTTCGTTTCTGCTTTTTTGTTATGTAAGGCTTGGCAGGTTCTATAAATTCAAATGTCGGCTTCGTCGCGATACGAGGATTGTATTCTCGTATTACAAACCTAGTCCTTAATCCCTAATCCCTAATCCCTAGTCACCAGTCACCAGTCACCAGTCACTTATTTCAGCAAATTCATGAATACCATCAGAATGGATGCATTGAGGAAATCGACGACAAAGGCCCCGATGAGCGGGATGACGAAGTAGGCGGTGTGCGCAGAGCCGTAGCGTTCACACATCGCATTCATGTTTGCGATGGCATTCGGCGTTGCGCCGAGGCCGAAGCCGCAGGTGCCGGCAGCCATAACGGCGGCTTCATAGTTGCCTCCCATGACGCGGAAGATGATGAAGTAGGCGAAAGCACCGATCACGGCGACCTGGATGAGAAGCGTCAGCGTGAGCGGCACGGCGAGTGAGGTAAGCTGCCAGAGCTTGAGGCTCATCAAGGCACAGGAGAGAAAGATATTGAGGCACATGCCGCCCAAGACTTCACATTCCTGCTGGTAAGAGCCGTACCACTCCGTGATCTCTGATACATTGCGGATGATGGCAGCGACGATCATGCCGCCGATGTATCCGGGGAAGACAAGGCCGATGCTGCTGAAGAAGGCGCTCACATAGGTGCCGATACCCATGGCAAGGAGCAGCTGCCCGAAAGCGTACATGAAGTGATCCATATTGAGGTAAGCCGCCGCGGCATCTTTGGGATGCAGCGCCGCCGGTCTCTTGCCGGTCTCTTCTGCTGCATTGTCTGTTTCATGGGAGATCAGTGAGAAGCGGCGCACCAGCAGCTCGCCGATCGGGCCGCCGATGAAGCTGCCGGAGACAAGACCGAAGGTGGCAGCCGCAAAGGCGATGGTGGTACCATTCATGAGCCCCATCTCTTCCAGTACCGGGCCGAAGGAGCCGGCTGTCCCATGCCCTCCGACCAGTGGGATCGAGCCGTCCGCGAGCCCCATCAACGAGGGCAGGCTGAATACATGCGCCATGGAGATCCCGATGAGGTTTTGCAGGAGGATGAGGATCGCGACCATGATGCCCATTTTGAAGACGAGATAACCGCCCCGCAGGATCAGCCGCAGGCTCGCCATGTAGCCGATGCTCGTGAAGAAGAGCATCATGCACCAGTTCTGCATGACGGTATCCTGGCTGTAGTTCCATATCCCCTCTGTGTAGAGGATACAGTTCACGATGGAGAAGATCGTCCCGCCGATGACTGGCGCGGGGATGCAGTACTTGCGAAAGAGGGGGATCTTCCCCTTCAAAAATCCGCCAAGAAAAAAGACTGCCACAGCGGCAGCCAGCGTTTGATACATATTGAGTGTGATAGTCATTCTTTGCTCCCATTTATAAATAACATTCCCGACGATTATAATAGATTTTGAGAGTCGTGTCAATTTAGGAAAGGAGAGGCTTGTGACTAGTGACTTGTGACTGGAGACTAGAAGACATCAGACTCCCGTATCGTCATTTTAAGCGAGGCGAGAAATCTTTGTCATTCGCTGTCATGCGGACGATGGCAGGAAATCCCAAACGGGAAACCTGTTATTTCGCCTTTCTTCGGGCATCGCCATGATTTATACTCCGCGGTGCTTCTGACTTTTTATGCGCCGCACCAACCCTTTTGAACCTATAGAACCTGCTGAACCTCTTTCTCGTGCAATTAAGGAACAGCACGCCTCATGGGCTAAACCTTGCCCCCCCTATTTTCCCCGCACTCTTTCTCAGAAATTCGATTTCGGTTATAATAGAATTACAGAAATCCCCATAGACTACTGACAGAAAAGAGGCGTCCGTATGATTCCGAAAGAATTAGATGAAACCGATATCAAGATCATCAATGCGCTTAAAAAGAATGGCCGTATTTCCATGACAGATCTGGGGCGGCAGGTGTACCTGACCAGTCAGGCGGTGAAGAACCGGCTGGAGCGTCTGCAGGATCTGGGCATTGTCGAGCGCTATACAGTCAATGTGAATTGTCCGGTCTTTGGCTACGCCGTACATGGTATTTTCGAGCTCACATTGTCCGAAGACAAGAGATCTGATTTCCTCGCCTTTGTAAAGACGACCGAGTACCACATCCTTCACTGCTATGCGGTGGATGATGGAAGGAAGATCTTCATCGACGCGCATTTCGACAGCGAAGCCTCTCGCGATGCGCTGCTCACCGTGCTTTGTGCCTATGGCAGTTGCCGGCTCCATCCCGTGACGGCAGAGATCCACAGCAATCATCCGGCGGATGAATGAGAGTGGCTGGTGACTAGTGGCTAGTGACTTGTGACTGAGATGTCAGCTCATGGCATCGCCCTATTTATACTCCGCGGCGCTTTATTATTTTATGCGTCGCACCACCATTTCGCATTTCTCATTTCTAATTCGCGCAAAGCTTTCATTCATAATCAGTGGACGGAGCCGCCCCACGGACTACCCCTGAACCTGTTTTTTCAAGGAGCTTTTATGTTTGATTTTCTTGATCTGTCTTCTCTGATCTACCGCGCTCCGGCGCTTCTGATCGCACTCTCGATGCACGAGTACGCGCATGCGGCCGTGTCGGATGCCATGGGTGATCCCACCCCGTCCCGCATGGGGCGGCTGACCATCAATCCGATGGCGCATCTCGATATGATGGGGACTCTCCTTCTCGTACTTTGCGGATTCGGCTGGGCGAAGCCGGTAGACATCGATCCACGCTATTATAAAAATTATCGCATGGGGATGCTGAAGGTATCCTTCGCAGGCCCGGGCATGAATCTTTTCCTGGCCTTCCTTTCGCTGCTTCTCATCACGATCCTGGGGCGTATCGGCATGCTCGGTGACGGCGGCTTCTATTTCCTGCAGTGGATCATGATGTACAATGTATGGTTCGCTTTCTTCAATCTGATCCCGATACCGCCGCTCGATGGCTCGAAGATCGTCTCCACCGTGCTGCCCGGAGAGCTTGCCTGGAAATTTGAAAACTTCAATGCGCGCTACGGCTTCGTCATCCTGATGCTCATCGTATTCTCCGGCTGGGTGAACCGCATCATCGGCCCGCTTGCACAGGGCTATGTGAATCTCTGCTATGCGGCGTTGCGTGTGGTATTTTGAATAGCGCTTGGTATTTCTGAATATGGGTCAATAGAGCGGTGAAACATTTGCGCTAAAAGTGAGGAGTGAGGAATTAGGAGTGAGGAGTGGCGGAAGGGGCGCACAAATTTTATGGCGCCCCAATACCCCTTTTTATATTTCCATTTATGCGCTACTTATATAAAATTTCACGGCGCTTCCAAATTTTGTGCGCCGTACCTACACTCCTAACTCCTCATTCCTAACTCCTAACTATATCCGACATATTGCCTAGTGTTCCCCCTGAACCCTTTTTCCATTTTTTCAAAGGATCTCCCATGACCATTACCTGGCTCATTTTTGAAACGCTCGGCACCATCGCCTTTGCCTTTTCTGGCACTGTGGTGGGACTGTCGCGGCGTATGGATATTTTCGGCATCACCGTGCTTGCTGTCATGACCGGCGTAGGCGGCGGGATGGTGCGTGACGTTCTCTGCGGCATCACGCCGCCGTCGGTACTTCGCAGCCCCAACGGGCTCTTCGTCTCCATCATCACGGCACTCATCATTTCTTTTCTCTATCCGGTCTATCGCGTATCGAAGGAGAATGAGCGCTACATCACGTTCATGTACAA
Organism: Fusicatenibacter saccharivorans; assembly: GCA_963597545.1. GTDB lineage: Bacteria > Bacillota > Negativicutes > Veillonellales > Dialisteraceae > Dialister > Dialister saccharivorans_A. Next base: position 3,417 of record CAVBQN010000070.1, on the reverse strand, counting down.
TATCTCGGATACGGTGGGTCTTGCGGCCTTCACAGTGACGGGAGCACTGACGGCATTTTATCAGTACCCCGACTCGTATCGTTTTCTTCTGCCGACCATGCTGGGGCTTATCACCGCGGTCGGCGGCGGCATGCTGCGAGATATGATGGCGCGGCGCATGCCTGTCGTGCTGTACATGGATGTGTACGCCATCGCATCCATTGCCGGCGGCCTTGTCCTGTGCTGCCTGCGTCATTTCACGGCGCTGGAGCTTTCCGTTTCCTCATGGATCGCTTTTGCTTGCGTGACACTTCTTCGCTTCTGCGCGATCCACTTCCACTGGCAGCTCTATCATCCGCATAGGAAAAGAAGGAGACCGAAGAAGTAGGTATAGCAGGCTCTCCGGTATGCGTCTCACATTGATTTTTTGAAAGGAGTCCTCCCATGGATCAGAAACGTATCATCGATGAATTCAAAGAACTGGTTTCTATCGAGGTCCACTCGCGTGATGAAAGGTCGATCGCTGACGTACTGAAGGAAAAGCTCACGGCGCTCGGCCTCACCGTGACGGAAGACAAGGCAGGCGAGGTGCTCGGCGGCAATACGGGCAATCTCTATGCACAGCTTCCTGGAAGCACGGACTGCGAACCGGTCCTTTTCTCCGCGCATATGGACCGTGTGGGAAATCACGGGCATATCGTTCCTCTCGTGAAGGAGGAGGAAGGGAAGATCGTCTCGGACGGGACATCAATCCTGGCAGGCGATGATATCGGCGGCGTCGCGGCGATCCTTGCGATGCTTCGCGAAGTGAAGGAGAAGCAGATCCCGCATGGCCCCATCGAAGTGGCCTTCTCTGTCTGTGAGGAAACGGGCGTCGAAGGCTCGCGCCAGTATGATTTTTCCAAGTTCCGCTCGAAGAGCGCTTTCGTATATGATGCCTCCGGCAAGGCGGGGACCATCGTCCTTGCCGCTCCGAGCAAGGGGCGTGTCACGATCCGTGTGCATGGCGTGACGGCGCATGCGGGCAATGAACCGGAAAAGGGACTGAATGCGCTGAAGGTGGCAGCCGATCTCATCATGCAGCTTCCCGATGGCCGCCTTTCGCCGGTATCGACGGCGAATTTCTCCATCATCGAGGCGGGGAGCGCGACCAATGTCGTCTGCGATCTCGTGACGATCACCGGCGAGCAGAGAAGCCGCGATGCGAAGGAGTATCAGCAGATCTCTGCCGATATTCAGGCGGCGGCAGACAGGATCTCCGAGAAATACCATACGAAGATCGAGGTCGAGTTGCATACGCTTTACCATGCCTTCAAGCTCGAAGAGACCGCGCGCCCCTGCGTGCTGGCCAAAGAGGCGGCAGAGGCAGTCGGGGCAGTCGCCTTCTTCAAGGAAGGGGGCGGCGGCATGGATGCGAACCATTTCAATGAACACGGCATCGCCGCTGTCGGGATCGGTACAGGGAATTTCAAATGTCACACCAGCGAGGAATATCAGGTGATCGATGACCTCATCAAATGCGCCAAGCAGGCGGTGGAGATCGTGAAGCTCGCAGCGGGAAAATAAGAAGGAATAGCGGCGGGGCCGGTCTTGCTCTGCTTGCCGCTCACAATAAAAGCGTAAGTGATATCGGATGCGATATCACTTACGCTTTTGTTTTTTAGTGACTGGTGACTGGTATTTCCTATTTCCTATTTCCTAATCCCTAATCCCTAATCCCTAGTCACTAGTCACTAGCAACTATTTACCCGAAGATCACGAAGTTCGCGACGACGATGAGGATGCAGGAGACAGCCATCGGGATGGCTGTGCGTTTCACAAGGTCGAAGGGGCTGATGCCGGCCATGCCGGAGGCGACGATAATGACACCGGTGATCGGAGAGATGGCGCGCGCGGAGCTCGCGATGAGGTGCATCGGGAGGACCATGAAGGAGGCTGCGACACCTGTCTTGGCAGCGATCGCAGGGACGAGATTGGCAAAGGCAAAGAAGGGAGCATTGCCGCTGCCCATGAGGATGGCGCAGACTGCGATGATGGCGATCATGACAAGCGTCAGGCCGGATGCGCCGAAGCCGGTGGTCTGAGCGCCCTGGATCATGGCATCGATGGAGCCTGTGGAGGTGAGGCCTTTCGCGAAGAATTCGCCGGCGATGACGATGGTGATGACATTGGCGAGCTGCTTGCCCATGCCGTCGAAGAAGATCTGGATCTCAGAGAAGGTCTCCTTCAGGTCTCTTGTACGGAAGAACTGGGCGATCATGCCGATGGCGGTCCCCATGAGCATCGCCATGATGATGTTCATCTTGATGCCAGGAATGCAGAGCGGCGAGAAGATGAGGATGAGAGCGAGAGGAATGATCGGAAGAAGGGCATAGATCTTCGGCGGATGGGAAAGTGCTGCTTTCTTTTCATCCTCGGTCTCGATATTGACAGAGACTTCCGCCGGATCCAGAGCGCGCACGATGTGCCCGTCGCGCTTATCCATGATCTTCTGCGTGAGGTAGTGGGCGATGGCGACACAGGGGATGACGGCACAGGCGATCGGGATCTGGAAGGTGTGCCAGTAGATGACGGGATCGAAGCCTGCGATCTCAGCGGCAAAGATGGTGCCGGTATCTGACGGGCTCCAGTCAAGGCAGAGCGTGGTCGCGATGGCTGCGGTCGCAGAGATGCGGGAGACGCCGAGTGCGACAAGGATCGGGAACATGGTCACCATGAGGAGCATGGCGAGGCCGGAGGCACTATTGATGGCCAGCCCAAGGAACATGCCGAGTACCCAGCAGGCGCTCATGACGATGTAGGGCGATTTCAGCAGCATCAGCGGGCGAATGGTGAGGGCGACCAGCGCATTGCTCGCGCCGATCTTATCCATGTAACGGGCAAAGCCGCCGACAGCCATGATGTTGAGGCCAAGACCGGAGAGCCGGTTCGCAAAAAGAGTGCGGATGAGTTCAAAAATATCGAAGCTCCACATGCCGGTGCTTTTTCCGGCGGGAAGGATCGTGCCCCAGCTCATGATCATCGAGCCTGCGAGCAGAAGACCGCCTGCTACGAAAAGGACAGTCTGCGGCTTGTACTTCTTCAAAATGAGCCAGGCCGCCCATACGACAATGAGTGCAGTAAATAGCAGGTTCATAAAAGTCTCCTTTCATATCATACGCATTATAGAATATATACTTACATATCTATTTTATTATATATCGACCAAATGCGCTATTATAAAAATGATTTATTAAGGGGTAAGAAAAGAGCTGTGAAGAAATGAATCCTCGTTTCTTCACAGCCCCTTTTTACTTTGCTTTCATTTGGTTCAGGGTTCAAGGCTCAAGGTTCTCGTGGCGGCTTCGCCGCCTTTTTTTTAGAAGATGGTATTCTCGTATCGCAGCCTTCCCCTCTAGGGGAAGGTGCCCGAAAGGGGCGGATAGGGTGACTATGGCA
>CAVBQN010000069.1:0-11599 GCA_963597545.1 Fusicatenibacter saccharivorans | reverse complement strand
CTCGTATCGCAAACCTAATCCCTAGCCACTAATCCCTAGCTACCAGTCACTAGTCACTAATCATCCAAAACAAAAAGCAGGAAATGAGAACGTCTCATTTCCTGCTTTTTCTATGCGCGAGAGCTCAATTAGTCCCTGTATTTTTCCGGGAGTTCGGTGGCTCTTGCTACGCCGGAGGCGATGGCTGCTTTGGCAACGGCTTTCGCTACAGCGAACGGAACCTGCGGATCGAATACGTCGACGACGACATGATCCGGGTCGAGTTTGCCGCTATGGATAGCGAGGTCTGCGAGAGCATGAGCAGCTGCGAGTTTCATTTCTTCATTGATCTGGCGGGCACGTACATCGAGAGCGCCGCGGAAGAGGCCTGGGAATACGGAGGAGTTGTTGACCTGGTTCGGCATATCGCTTCTGCCGGAGCCATAGATGTAAACGCCTTTTTCTTTGGCTTCTTCGTACATGATTTCCGGTACCGGGTTTGCCATAGCGAAGACGATGCTCTTGTCGTTCATGGTCTTGATGGCTTCTACGTTGAATACGCCCGGTGCAGAGCAGCCGATGAGGACATCAGCGCCTTTGACAGCGTCATCGAATGTGCCCTGTTTGTTTTCCGGATTGACTTTGGCGATGAGTTCCTGCTGTACGCGGTCTCTCTTGCCATTGTCAAAGAGGATGCCTTTGGAGTTCAGGATGGTCATGTTTTCCGGTTTTACGCCGTCTTCGAGGAGCAGACGAGCGATCGCGGTACCGGCAGCACCAGCACCATTCATGACGACCTTCACGTCTTCGATCTTTTTGCCGACGACTTCGAGAGCACCGAGGAGTGCTGCCAGAGCAGCGATCGCAGTGCCGTGCTGGTCATCGTGGAAGACCGGGATGTTCATGATCTTTTTCAGTTCGTCTTCAATGTCATAGCATTTCGGGGAAGAGATATCTTCGAGGTTGATGCCGGCGAAGTTCTTTTCCAGCAGTTTGACGGTGTGGATGAATTCCTGCGGATCCTTGGTGTCCAGAGTGATCGGGATCGCATCGATCTGTCCGAATCTCTTGTACAGTGCGGATTTGCCTTCCATGACCGGCATAGCAGCAGCTGCGCCGATATCGCCCATGCCGAGGACACGGGTGCCATCGGAAATGACGGCTACGACATTGCCTCTCCAGGTCAGTTCCAGGGACAGGTCTTCATCATCTTTGATCGCAAGGCACGGAGCGGATACACCCGGGGTGTATACGATCGCGAGGTCGTGATTGCATTCGACAGCAGCATTCAAGTCGGTCTTGATCATCTGATGTTTTTCTCTTCTGAGTGCGAGTGCTTCTTCTTTGAGTTTTGCAGTATCCATTGTTTCCTCCTAAAAAAAGACTGATACTTTATGCGTCGGCGACTTCGAATGGAGCCGCTTTATATTTAATCTTTGATGGCAGGAAGATTTCTGCCATTGAAGATCTCATACATTTCCTGCTTCAGCAGGCGGCGGATGCGTTTCCCTTCCTTGCGATCCAGCTCTGCCTCTTTCATATCGAAGAGGTAGTTATCCAGATTGAAATCATGGATCAGCATCTTCGTGTGGAAAATATTTTCCTGATATACATTGACGTCCACCATGTCGTACTTATAGCGCAGCTTCGGTGCCATGTAGTTCTGGATGGAATTGATACGGTGATCGATGAAGATCTTCTTTCCCTGCACGTCACGCGTAAAGCCGCGCACGCGGTAGTCAGTGATGACGATATCCGCATCGAAGGACTGGAGGAGAAAATTCAGCGCATTCAGGGGCGAGATCTTCCCGCAGGTCGATACATCGATGTCTGCACGGAAGGTACAGATGCCATCCTGCGGATGCATTTCCGGATACGTATGGACAGTGATATGGCTCTTGTCAAGATGGCACACCACATCCTGCTTCTCGACTTCTTCCTCTGCGATCAGCATCGTGACGGATGCGCCCTGCGGGTCATAGTCCTGTGAAGCGATGTTCAGCACATGGGCTCCGATCATCTCGGCGACCTTCACGAGGATCTGGGTCAGGCGCTCGGCGCTGTAGACCTCGTCAATGTAAGCGATGTATTTTTTCCTTTCTGTTTCTGTACTGGCATAGCAGATGTCGTACATGTTGAAGCTGAGTGTCTTGGTCAAATTGTTGAAACCCAGCAGTTTGAGCTTACCCCGTTTCATGAAGTAAACTGCCACCCCCGTTCTTTTCCTCTATGGATTGGAACTTTTTCCATTATAACATAGAGCCTTATTGAATGAAACTGCTTAAAATCGAGTATACTATTTCTGTATAGGTAGATACATTATGTATGAGTTTTGGGAAATAAAAGTCAATGGTTCGCATGGCAAGCACAGATGAGTAGCTAGGGATTAGGTTTACGATACGAGTAAACCGATAGTTTCATACCTCCGCGGCGCTTCTATATTTTTATGCGCCGCACCACCCCCGCTGAACCCTCTGAACCTATAGAACCTGCTCCCCCTCTTTCGCAAACAATCAAAGGACGCCCAGAAGGGCGTGCCCTGAACCCTAGTTCCCTATTTTCGACAGTAAGTCCCGGAGAGCTCTTCCTCGATGGCTGATCCGGTTCTTCTCTTCCATCGAAAGCTCTGCCATGGTTTTTCCAAATTCCGGCAGATAGAAGAGCGGATCATAGCCGAAGCCGCCTTCCCCCTGATAGAAATCACGGATGATCCCATCGCACGTCCCTTTTCCCGTAAGGGATCTGCCATCCGGCCAGACAAGTGCGACGACGCAGGCATAGTAGCCCTTGCGATCATCCCCCGTGTAAGGGGCGAGGTCTCGGATGAGCTTCTGGTTATTGGCTTCATCGTCGCCATGGTGTCCGGCATAGCGCGCCGAGTATACCCCAGGCCTGTCTCCGAGCGCACAGGCAATGATGCCCGAGTCATCGGAGAGTACGGGAAGATCCACCGCCTTCGCATAGCAGCGGGCCTTCTGCAGCGCATTTTCTTCGAAGGTCGTCCCCGTCTCTTCCGGGTCTTCTACCTCCGCAATGTCTGCGATCGGCACAGCTTGCCATCCGATCTCTGCAAAGGCTTTCTGAAATTCTCTGATTTTTCCTTTATTGTGCGTAGCCAGTACGATTTGTTTGGTTTCCATCATGTTGAATCTCCTCTTGGTAGATAGGGTTTAGGGTTCAGGGTTAGTCCGCGGGGCGAGGCGCCCTTTGATTGCGGATGAAAGCTCTGCTCGAATGAGAAATGGTGGTGCGGCGCAAAAATAATGAAGCGCCGCGAAGTTTTTGATTGATGGGAATACGATGTTCCCCAAAAGATCAGAAACCCATTGCGCCCTTAGAGCCTGTTAAACCTATTTCCCGACCATCCTTCTGACACTCTCTTCTTTGGCTTCTCTCCATGCGGCTTCCGCAGCAGCGAGAGCTTGGGTACGGTCATCGCAAAGTCTGGTGAGGGCTTCCATGGTCTCCTTTCCTGCCCGCGGAATGGGCAAACGGAGGAGTCTGGATGTCGTGAGATACCAATGCTTCCCTGCTTTCATGGTTGCGAGAAAGAGTTCGCCCAGTTTCCCATCGAAATAGAGTTTCACGTATTCGCCGGTATAGGCATCCACTGGGCGGAAGGCCAGGATGCCTTCGTCAGATGCAGCGCAAGGTTCTTTTACAACGGCGGTGCGAAGATGCCCTTCTACCGTGGTGAGAACCAAGTCGCCTGCTGCAAGGACGCGCAGAACCGCCGGCGTTTTCCCGGATGCATGCGACGCAAGATCCATCCGCACCCCCGAGTCCGTCACCGCTTCCCTAGAAATCTGCGGCAGGTCGGTCTCGATTTCTTCCATCGGCACATCAGAGAAGACGTTTCCCAGCGTGAAATCCGGCGAAACGATATTTTGAGAAAGGAGCATCTGCACGCTCGGCGAACCATTGAAAGCGTAGAGATCATAGTTCCAGTCATCGGCTTCGATGAATGTTTCCGACGGAAGCGAGAGCTGGTCTACGCCTCGAAAGGCGCCGTCTGCGAAATCCGACAGACCGAAAGACACGGTCTTGACTGCTTCTCCGGCAAAGCGCAGGTAGGCGTACTCGTTCCCACCGATTTCCGTATCATAGAAAGCCGTCAATTTCCTTTCAGCTGCCAGACTTCTTCTGGCAGCAAGCGCAGCATCCCCCTCTTTCGTCAGCAGCGCCGAAGGAATGATCACGTCCATCACGCCTTTCTCGGCGAGGCGATGTCTCAAATCAGCTGCCGCTGCGATGCCGTCTGTTTCAAAATCAAAAATGTAATCGTAGTGCTCGGTATCTTCCGCAAGTTCGCTCTCCAGCATCGCGCGGCCGCGTGGGAAGACATAGTGAAGACGCTCCTTCCAGATGGCATCCTTCACCGCAACGGCGATACGTTTTCCCCCGAGATCCTGGAAAATTCCGGCAAGGTAAGGCAGATATTCTTCTGCGCCGGTGAAAAGCACCGTATTCCCAGCAGCTTCTGCCTTCTTTACCGCTTCTGCGAGCAGCGCATGCACTTTGGCAGGTGCCGTCGGCATTTCCGGCGCAAAGACCAGCGGCTCCACACGGAGCGCAAGTGTATAAACGCGCGCATAGGTATCTGCATCGCCCTCATACATGCCCAGCTTGTCTGCCGTGCGCTTCATATTCTCATACAGGTCATCGATGGAGATCCCGTACTGGACATTCTCCGGATTCAGGAAAAGTACATAGTCCAGATAGCGCGCACGCATGACTTCATTAAAAATCCGCTCCCGCGGCACACCGTAGCGAGCGAATGTCTCTATCGCGTCATGAATATCGTTTGCAGTCATAAATCCTCCTTGGTGAATCGGTCTCCCTTATTATACTTCATAGAGGAAGGAAATAGTAGGGAAATGCACTTGGTTGGTGGATCTGGGACGGGAAACAGCTTATAAAAGAGAAGAGGAGCCGCAGGGAAGGCGGGATGATACGCTTTCATCATATGCGGTTCGTCCCCTTCATTTCTATTTTTCATGCATCAAAAAACGCCCATGGAAATCCATGAGCGTTTTCGGTATTCGTCCAATGATTAACGTTTGGAGAACTGGCTTGCTTTTCTTGCTTTCTTGAGGCCGTATTTCTTACGTTCTTTCATTCTTGGATCACGGGTCAGGAGACCTGCGACTTTCAGAACTTTTCTGTAGTCTCCATCGACATCGAGGAGAGCACGGCTGATGCCATGACGGATAGCGCCAGCCTGGCCTGTACGTCCGCCGCCTTTTACGTTAGCGATGACGTCATATGCGGTGGTGGTGCCGGTCAGTTCGAGCGGCTGTTTAATGATCAGTTCGAGGGTTGCGAGATCGAAGTAATCCTTCAGATCACGGCCATTGATTGTGATGTTACCCTGTCCCGGTACCAGACGGACTCTGGCAACGGATGTTTTTCTGCGGCCAGTGCCGTAGTATGTAGCTTCTGCCATTTCTTATTTCCTTCCCTTCTGGTTAACGGATATCAAATTTCAGTTCTTCAGGCTGCTGTGCTGCATGCGGATGTTCAGCGCCTGCGTATACGTGGAGCTTGCGGTACATCTGAGCACCGAGCTTGTTCTTCGGAAGCATGCCGCGGATAGCATGTTCTACGACCCATACCGGTTTTTCACGAAGAGCGTCGCCAGCCTTCTGGTATCTGTCGCCGCCGATATATCCGGTGTAGTGGAAGTAAACTTTCTTCAGTTCTTTTTTGCCGGAGAAAACGACTTTATCTGCGTTGATGATGATGACGTTGTCACCAGTGTCAACATGCGGTGTGTAGGTAGGTTTATTCTTGCCGGTCAGAACTTTGGCAACGCTGGCAGCCAGACGGCCAACAGTCAGTCCTGCAGCATCAACGATATACCATTTGCGAGTGATGTTGCCCGCATTGGCCATGAATGTTGTTTTCATTAGTAATGACTCCTTCTGAATAAAAAACAGAACCGCAAGATGTCATCCTTCCTCCGGGGCTAGTGGTTTCCGGACAAATCTCACAAGGAGTATTATATAGTTTTTTTACGTGCGTGTCAAATAGTTTTTAGGAGGAAAATTTTTAAGGTTCAGGGTTCGGGGTTAGCCCGTGGAGCGGCTCGCCCCTTGATTACGTTTGAAAGTCTCCATTGAATAAGAAATGAGAAATGGTGGTGCGGCGCGTTTCGTCATCCTGAGCGGAGAAAAACGTCGTATGTTAGAAAATGGCTTATCTGAAACAGGAGAACTAAGTCGAAGGATCTAAGCGCCGCGAAGTAGAAATAATGTCGATGCCCGAAGGTCTCCCAGCTAGCAGATTTCCCGTTTTAAACTTTCCAAACATGGCCCACCTGACCGCGAATGACAAAGATTTCTCGCTTGCGCTCGAAATGACGACATGGGAGTCTGATGTCTCCTAGTCTCTTAGTCACAAGTCATTGAGATTTCTAATCCTCAATCCCTCATCCCTGCTTTCAAACTTCGGGGCTCACCCTGAACCTTGAACCCTAAACAAAAACGCTCCCGCATTCACGAGAGCGTTTTTTCTATGCATGGGCCATTAGCCCTTGAAGTACTTCACACCGGCTTCGAAGAGCGGCTGATAGGTATCACCGGCGATGTTCTTTGCGACATTCTGGCCGCGGCGTTCGGTATGACCCATCTTACCGAGGACGCGTCCGTCAGGACTGGTGATGCCTTCGACAGCCCACGAGGAGCCGTTCGGATTGTAGCGGCTGTCGTAGGTCGGCTCCCCATCTGGCCCCACGTACTGTGTCGCGATCTGGCCATTGGCTGCGAGTGCCCGGATCTGTTCATCGGAAGCGATGAAGCGTCCTTCGCCGTGGCTGATAGCAATGGAGTGGAGGTCACCGGGCTGGCAGAGGGCAAGCCACGGAGACTTGGTCGATACGACCTTGGTCGTGACGAAGCGGGAGATATGACGGCCGAGCGTATTGAAGGTGAGCGTCGGTGCGTCATCGGTGAGCGGCTTGAATTCGCCATACGGTACGAGGCCGAGCTTGATCAGAGCCTGGAAACCGTTGCAGATGCCCATGGCAAGACCGTCTCTGACATGAAGGAGCTGGTCCATGGCCTCCATGAGCTTCTGATTTCTGAATACAGCGGCGATAAATTTGCCGCTGCCGTCCGGTTCATCACCCGCAGAGAAGCCGCCCGGGAACATGACGATCTGCGCATGGCGGATGCGCTCTGCCATTTCATCGACGGAGTCCTTGAGTTCGGCTGCATCGCGATTTCTGAAGATGAAGATATCGCTGACCGCACCGGCACGTTCAAAGGCTCTCGCGCAGTCGACTTCACAGTTGTTGCCCGGCATGGTCGGGATGAAGACGCGCGGACGAGAAAGATTCGTATGGACATAGAACTGCGGGATGGCTTTCGTTTCCGGAAGGATCGGCGCTTCTTTCTGGATGTCTGCTGCGCGGCGCGGGAAGATCGGATCGAGTGTACCTTCATAGGAGCGCAGGAGCTCTTCGACGGCGATCTCTTCCCCGTAGAGCTTCATACTGTCCCCGCCGACGGTGCCGAGGATCTTCGTGTGCGGCTGTTTAGCAAATTCCTCTGCCAGTTCTGGCGTAGTTTCTACAAGGATTGCGCCATAGAAATTACTGAAGTATTTGAAGAGCGGCAGATTTTCACCAAAAGTGACGCCGAGCTTGTTGCCGAAGGCCATCTTGGCTGCGGTCACTGCGACGCCGCCGTGTTCGACCGCTTTCATCGCTGCGATGTGTCCAGCCTTCACTTCCTGATAGAGGAAATCCGCATGCGCTTTGAATACATCAAGAAGCGGCATGCCGGCTTCGTCCTTCGGCTGGCCGAAGAGGACGAGGACATCGCCCTCCTTCTTGAGTTCCTGGCTGACAGCTTCGGAGGCTTTCCCCGGAGCGATTGCGAAGGAAACGAGCGTCGGCGGGACGTGGATATCATTGAAGGTACCGCTCATGGAGTCCTTGCCGCCGATCGCTCCCAGGCCAAGGCTTTCCTGCATATGGAAAGCACCGAGGAGTGCGGCCGCCGGTTTGCCCCAGCTGGTCTTGTCAGTAAGCTTTTCGAAGTATTCCTGCAGCGTCAGGTAGGCTTTTCTCCAGTCAGCCCCCATCGCTACGAGGCGGGCTACGGAGAGGAGTACGGCATAGGCTGCACCATGGAACGGGCTCCAGGATGCCAGATACGGATCGAAGCCATGTGCCATGAAGCTGGCGCTGTCAGTCTCTCCTTTGCGGACCGGGAATTTCGCTACCATCCCATCGGTCGGGGTCTTCTGGTACTTGCCGCCGAATGGCATGAGTACGGTACCGGCACCGATGGTGGAATCGAAGCGTTCGGAGAGTCCCTGCTCCGAGCAGTTATTGAGATCTGCCATGGCAGAAAGCCAGGTTTTTTTAATGTCATGGATCTCTTCTTTATGGAAATAGCCAGCTTCATCCGGTTTTGCGATGTAGGCTTCCTTCACCTGCTGCGCGCCATTCGTGTCGAGGAAATCTCTCGAAATATCGACGATGGTATCCCCTCTCCACTTCATGACGAGGCGGCGGGTATCGGTCACATCGGCCACGATGGTGGCTTCGAGGTTTTCTTCAGCGGCATAGCGGATGAACTGGTCTGCATCTTCTTTTCTGACGACGACCGCCATACGCTCCTGCGATTCGGAAATCGCCAGTTCGGTCCCATCAAGGCCTTCGTATTTCTTCGGTACTTTGTCAAGATTGATGTCAAGTCCGTCTGTCAGTTCACCGACAGCGACAGAAACACCGCCTGCGCCGAAGTCATTGCAGCGTTTGATGAGGCGTGTGACTTCCCCGCGACGAAAGAGGCACTGGATCTTTCTTTCCGTGATCGGATTGCCCTTCTGGACTTCTGCGCCGCAAGTCTCGATGGACTCGGTATTCAGCTCCTTCGAAGAGCCTGTCGCACCGCCCATGCCGTCACGGCCCGTGCGCCCGCCGACCAGGATGACGACGTCGCCGGGTGTCGGAGAAAGACGGATGACATGGTCTTCCGGAGCCGCTGCGACGACGGCACCGATCTCCATGCGCTTCGCCATGAATCCCGGATGATAATATTCCTTGACCTCACCGGTGGCAAGACCGATCTGATTGCCATAGGAGGAGTAGCCCTTGGCCGCTTCGATGACGATCTTTCTCTGCGGGAGCTTGCCTGCAAGCGTTTCGGAAAGCGGCATGCGCGGGTCTGCGGCGCCCGTCACGCGCATCGCCTGATACACATAGGAGCGTCCGGAGAGAGGGTCTCGGATACATCCGCCCAGGCAGGTCGCTGCCCCGCCGAATGGCTCGATCTCGGTCGGATGGTTGTGTGTTTCATTTTTGAAAAGGAGCAGCCAGTCTTCTTCGCCGCCTTTGGTATCGATCTTCACCTTGATGGTGCAGGCATTGATCTCTTCCGACTGATCCAGATTTTCCAGCTTTCCTTCCTTGCGGAGAGCCTTGACAGCCGCTGTTGCCATATCCATCAGCGTCACAGGGCGCTTCGTGTCCTTGCCATAGATATGGATACGCGTCTCTTCGTAGTCTTTGAGCGCCTTGGAGATCGGAGCGGTAAAAGTGCCATCTTCGACTTCGACAGAGGAGAGCTTGGTGGAGAAAGTGGTGTGACGGCAGTGGTCGGACCAGTAGGTGTCGAGCACACGGATCTCTGTCACGGTCGGATCTCTCTTCTCTTCATCGCGGAAATAGTCACGGATCATTGCCATGTCATCATGGCTCATGGCAAGGCCCATGTCGGCGATCAGGGCATCGATCCCTGCATCATCCAGTTCGCAGACGCCCTTGACAGCGGGTACTGCCTTCGGGTCTTCGATGGGAAGATTCAGCGTTTCCGCAGGAGCGAGACTTGCTTCACGGGACTCCACCGGATTCACAAGGAATTTCAGGATCTTCTCGCGGTCGCCTTCTGCGAAATGGCCATCAAAGGTGTAGACCAGCGCACAACGCACACGTGCGCCATCTTTTCCGGTGACAATGGCCAGACACTGCTCTGCCGAGTCCGCTCTCTGGTCATACTGCCCCGGCAGGAATTCGACGCCGATGACGAGATCGCCCTTTGGCAGTTCTGTCTCTACACTGTCGACCGGCGGTTCAGAGAATACGGTCGAGACCGCTTTCTCATAGTCTTCTCCGGAAAGTCCGTCGACATCGTAGCGATGATAGATCCCACAGCCTTCGATGCGGTCTCCCAGCACCTCTTTCAGCTCAGCCGTCAGGCTCTCTTCGCCCTGACGGAAACCAGCCTTCTTTCGTACATACAAACGTCTGATATCAGACAAGTTCAACACTCCTTCCTCGTTACTCGCCGGCGCAAAGGCGCAGGTCCCAGTCGGAAATGAAAAAAGCCACTAATACAGTTACATTTTATCATACCTGTCCAATGGAGAAAAATTAGAATTTCACGGTGAAGGTGCAGGACGAGTCCCTAAGACGTTTTGCCCTTTGATTGCGGATGAAATATGTTCAGCAGGTTCTATAGGTTCAAAAAAAGGGGGCGATGCCCAAAAGGTGATTACATGCCACCTTCGGGCATCGCCCCCGCTGAACCCGCTCCGCCTATAGAACCCGCTCCCCCTCTTTCGCAAACAATCCGGGGAGCAGCCCGCCCCATGGGCTGACTCCATTATCTAAATATCCACTCCGTGACCTTTTTCCCGCCCCAGATCGCGATCCCTGTCAGCCAAAGGTCTGAAACGAAGGGGATCATGGGAAGGTAGGACGGATCCATATAGACCTGCCAGCTTGCCTGCGGAAGATGGAGGGAGATCACCATCGGGATATAGAGGAGCATCAGCCAGAATATCCCGCTGAAAGCACACACCGTGATGCGTCGCCCCTTCGTCCCGGAAAGTGCCAGAAAGAGATAGATCCCGAATGTCATCATGCCGAGGATGATTTTCCCGTAGAAGACAAAGCTGAAAACCTCCAGCAGGAAGAAGCTCGCCGTGAAAGGATCAAGGCGCATACCATTCGCATAGTAGAGCCCCAGAAAGGAGAGAATGGCAAAACCGGGAATAAGCCCGCTGAAATAAGCCGCGCCCAGCCAGACCTTCCGGCAAGTCCCCTTCTCCGAAAGCTTCTCATAGAGCGAAGGAAGCACGTAGTCCAGCATGATCGCCGCCCCGGCAAAAAGCGTCAGCACGATAAAGAAGGCGATCGAGATCGGTATCGGACTTTCCTTGAAGGCCTTGTCTGCCATCGGCAGATAGCTCCAGAAAATGACCATCTGCAGGATGATGAAGGAGATCCAGAGCGGCAAATGTACTGCCGCTCGTAATGCGCCCCACTCACTGCCATAGCCTTTCCGCTGGAAGAGGAAAAAAAGAAACGGCACCAGAAGCCCCATTCCCCAGTAAGCGAGCGTCCCCACTGCCATGGCCTCAGCAGTGTGTACCAGAAATCCCCCGAAGCCCCAAGGAAGAATTCCCGCCAAGAGCCACAGCAGCTGATGAATGAATTTTTTATTTTTGATCATAATTTTCACCTCGATGAGGACTATTGTACCACAGTTCAGGCGTGTTGACAGTACGCTTCGGCACAAGGGCACGAGGAAATCCCCCTACAGAAAAGGGGCTGTGAAGAAATGAATCCTCATTTCTTCACAGCTCCTTTTTACTTTGCTTTCAT
>CAVBQN010000068.1:0-11683 GCA_963597545.1 Fusicatenibacter saccharivorans | reverse complement strand
TTAGTCTCTTAGTCTCTTAGTCTCTTAGTCTCTTAGTCTCTTAGTCTCTTAGTCTTTGGATCGTTAGTCACCAGTCATTAGTCACTAGTCCCCACAAACCGATAGATTGTTCCAGCCTTGGTGCTTTCTACTTTTTCGAAACGGGGAGCGAGCGACCATGCGTCGAAGAATTTGGCTTTCCCGTTTGCTACGTAGAGGTAGCTGGGCCTATCAGAGGCCTTGGCAGCTTCTATGAATTGCTTTTCGTTTACGGTGGGGATGGGAGATTTCTTATCCCAGCGGGCATCGCGCTTTTCCTGGTCCAGCAGCGGTTCATCAGGCAGGAGGCGTGTCGCGATGTCGCCTGTGTAGTAGCTGTAGCTGGCGGGATAGGTGAGGAAGAAATAGTATTCCCCTTTCTCTTCCTGGATGGCACTGCCGATCTCAAAGGCGGATCGGGTCATCATGAAGTGGGGAAGTCCTTCGGAGATACAGCAGAGGAAGGCAGACGCCGTGACCGCGGAGATGATGGTGAGGCGTTTGTATTGGTTCGCTTTCCAGCGGATGAGGTAGGCGAAGAGGCCATAAGCAAGGACAGCGTAGAAGACAAGCCAGTTTCCTTCTTTTAGACGGAAGGTGCCGACAAGGAGCGCCGCCATAAGGATCAGGAGGCCGAGACCGCCCAGAATGGAGGGGAGCTTTTCGCCCATGCGGATGCGGAGCGCACCGAAGGCGGCAAAGGTGATGGCGGGAACGACGGCGATGTAGGAATAGGTGACATACTTCGTGGCCATCAGGGTGTAGAAGAGGATGGTGCCCCAGCACCAGACCATGAGGAAGAGGTAGAAGGCGCCCTTCTCTTTCCAGCGCATTTTCATTTCATAAAAGGAAATAAAAGCCCATGGGAGGAGCGAGGCGGGAAGGAGGATGAGGTAGTAGTACCAGTGGTTGTCCTCGGGATGCTCGGAGGAGGTGGCGCGGAGGACGTTGTGCAGTCCCAGAAATTCATTGATGAAATCACTGCCGTGGATCGCATACATGCCGCCGTACCAGGGAAGGACGATGGCAAAGAAGGCAAGAAGCCCCTGCCAGGGGAAAAGGCGGAGGATGGTCTTCGGCTCTTTCATCGAAAGGCACCAGATGACAAGGAGAAGGCCGGGAAGGACGAGGCCGACGGGGCCTTTCGTGAGGCAGGCAAGCCCCGCGGCAGCGTAGGCGATCACCAGGTGCTTTTTGCTGTTTTCTGTGATGCCGATGTAGGCAGAAAACATGGTCGGGATGGTGAAGAGGAGAAGGATGCTGTCGGTGATGATGGCGTGGGAGATCACCCAGCACTCGAGCGAGGTCGCGAGCATGACGCCGGCCCAGATGGAGACGACATTGTCTTTCAGGATGCGCCGGAGATACCAGATGAGAAGTGTCACGGAGAGGGCACCTGTAAGCACTGCCGGCAGGCGGGCGGCGAGGTCGGTAAAGCCAAGTGCGCTGTAGGCGAGCGAGAGAAGCCAGTAGACCATGATGGGCTTGTCATACCAGTAGACGCCATAGATCTGCGGGGATATCCAGTCGTCGGACTCCACCATTTCACGGGCGGTCAGTGCGTAGTTCGACTCGACCGGATCGGTGATCGGAAGCAGCCAGCTGCCCCAGAGGAAGAAGAGAAAGGCGATGATGAAGAAGCTGATAAAAGAGATCAGGGTGCTGCGTTCGTTCTCTTTGGCAAGCTGCGCCTGTTTTCTCTCACGCTTTTGACGTTTTGTACTCAAGGAGACCTCCTGTAACTAAAACTGTGACATGGTAAAGCGGCGTACCCATCAGAAAGCGCCGAAACATAGAGCGTGATGGTCATATCTCATGTCATGCATGGCCTATCAGATCGGACGATGATGGAAACAGCAGCTCCTCATGGCTCTGCATGTCTTACCAGAAATACCGCTGTATCCTTTTCCCACAGCAGCCGATTTTCTGCTTTCAGCTTTTCCGGCCAATGGTCATAGATCTTTTTCTGTACAAGAATGTAGGCATGATCTGGAAGGGCGAGGGCATTGTCTTTGCCGGGAAGAAGGACGCCATCGGCTTCATTTTTTGCCGTTTCTTGGCGTTTTCGTTCGTCGAATTCCGGAAGGGCTTTTCCGTAAATATCCGTGTAGAAGGCGACAGATGGCCGGTAGAAGGTATCGATATAGACCGGAAGTTCGGGCGCCTTTTCTGTTTCCGAGAGCCTCTCTGCAATGGCCTTCGAGGTGAAGAGACTGGAAACGGGAGCGGCAAAGAGGCCCCAGACGGATGTCACGAAGAGAAGGATGAGGCAGGCCTGCGAGCAGAGGAAGCCGCGCATACGCCCCTTTGACAGCATGTGGACAGAAAAGAGAGCAGAGAGGATCATGAAGAGGGAAATGCTGTATTTCACTATAGCGCCGCCTGCGGGTGTAAGCGGCGCGAGGCTGATGGCGATAGCGGTCGTCAGGGCAAAGAAGAGATGGAAGCCTATGAGGGACTTGGAAACATGCCCCGCTTCTCTGATCTCCGTGAGATATTTCCCGGCCAGAAGCGAGAGCGGAGGAAACATCGGAAGGATGTAGGAGAAGAGCTGCGTCGAGGAGAGTGTAAAGAAAAGGAAAATGAAGAGCGCCCAAACGATGAGGTAGAAGAGGACAGGGTCTGATCTCCATTTCCGTAAACGCCGAAGGATACCGGGCAGTGTGCCGGTCCATGGATAGAAACCGGCGATCAGGACGACGAGGTAGAGCCAGTAGTGGTTCTGCCCTGCATGTTCCGGGCTGATGAAGCGCGTCACATTGTGATAGCCGAGAAAGGTGTCGATGAAGGCATCTCCATGGATCATGCCCATCGCCAGGTACCAGGGAAGCCCCACGAGACAGGCGAGGGGGATCCCCCAGGTCCAGCCCAGTGCCATGATATTTTTGAAAGTGAAAGATCCCGAGAAGATCATCCAAAGCCCTACGATGAGTGCTGGAAATCCGAAGCCGATCGGGCCCTTCGCAAGGAGCGAGAGACCGCAGAAGGTATAGGCGGGGATATATTCTTTTCGAAGAAATGAAATGAGGGCGACGGTGAGCGTGAAGGTCAGCGTCGCATCTGTCACCGAGCTTCTGGCAAGGACGATGATTTCCAGAGAGGAGGCAGAGATGAAGGCACCGTAGAGCGCAGCCTTCTCACCCAGCAGCTTTCGCATAGACAGGTAGAGGTAGGGCGAGAGCAGCGCACCCATCAGGATCGAAGGGAGACGGGCACTCGTGGTCGAGACTCCGAAGAGAGTGAAGGAGATTGATTCTAACCAATAGAAAAGCGGCGGCTTATCGTACCAGAATTCGCCATAGATGCGGGGAGACAGCCAGTCGCCTGTAGAGAGCATTTCCTTCGCTGTCTCGCCGTAGACTGGCTCATCTGGGTCGAGCAGAGGAATGAGACCGGAAAAAGTGCCGTAGAGGGCGAGACAGAAAAGGAAAAGTAAGATGCAGTTTTTATTGAGCTTCATGTTTATTCTTATGTTTCTGATAGAAATGGAAAGCCGCCGCGATGATGGCGCAGATGACGATGCAGACAAGAGCGATCTCCAGCTTGTAAGAGAGGAGAGAATGCCAGTTTTCTCCCAGCATGGCCCCCGTGTAGACCAGAAATATGGTCCAGGGGATAGTGCCAATGATGGTCAGGATCGTGAATTCCGGGAGGGGAAATTGTGCGATGCCCGCAGGCAGGGAAATGAAGGTACGGATCCCCGGAAGCAGACGACCGGTAAAGACCGCAATGCCGCCGTAGGTCTCAAACCAGTTTTTCGCGGCGATCATTTTTTTTGCGCCCATACCGCCTTTCTGCGTATGGCGAAGGATCATGTCGCGCCCGCCCTTGTAGCCCATGTAGTAGGAGGCCAAGGAGCCGATCAGTCCGGCCAGTGTGCCGATCAAGATCGTCGGCCAGAAGGAGAAGACACCCTGCGAGACGAGGAAACCCGCAAAGCCCAGAATGATCTCACTGGGGATGGGGATATTCATGTTTTCGAGCGCCATACAGATAAAGAGCGCAAGATAGCCCCATTCAGAGAGAAAAGATATGATGAATTCCATAGATATGGTCCTTTTGAAAAAACAGGTATAACAGGGGGCAGGATCGGACGATGGCAGGCATCACTCACGGAGTCAGCCGCCGGGTCACTCGCTATCGGCTGTTCCTATTTCTAAAGCCTAGCCCCTGATTCCTATCATCACTATATCAGACATTGTTTTCGATTTTTTAAATAAATTTTGGGTATTTGTAGAATCATATATATCTTAAACTATAGCATGGATAAAGGGGTGGGTCAATAAAAAGAGCAGGCTTGAAAAGAGGAGTAGGGACTCGCTTCTCTTGCCTCTCCTTGGGAAGCGATCACCTGTTTCGTATTCCCCGCATGAAGAAGCTGGAATCTGTTTGATATGAATATTTATTCGAAAAGCCAGAATAATTTGACATATGTCCGAAGAATTGATAAGATACAAACAGTTGGTTTACTGCTCTTTTATATATGTATAGCATATGGAGATGATCAGAATGATGAATAAAAAAATGAGAATTCTTCTGGCGATGGGCGCTATGGCAGCGGTGGTCCTTGCTTCCGGTTGCGGCGGCGATGCAAAATCCGGCGAGAGTGCAGCGAAGTCCGGCTCCGGCATCCCCAAAGTCATCCGCGTTGGCTCGGAAACCACGTTCCCGCCATTTGAATTTACCAAGGATGATAAATATGTAGGCTTCGACCTGGATCTTGCGGATGCGGTCATCAAACAGATGGGCAGCCAGATGGAATTCAAGTCCATGGGCTTCGATGCGCTGATCCCAGCTGTCCAGTCCGGACAGATCGATCTCATTGCAGCCGGTCTTGATGCGACACCGGAACGCGAAAAGCAGGTCGCTTTCTCCGATCCCTATTTCACACAGAATGGTTACATCATCATTGTCAGAAAAGACAATGCGGATATCAAGGACTGGGCAGATCTGGAAGGCAAGAATGTCGGTGCGCAGGTCGGCACGCAGCAGGTGAAGCTCGCACAGGAAGCCAAAGCCGCACAGGTAAAACAGCTCGACTCGAATTCTCAGGCATTCATGGAACTGCAGGCTAAGACGCTCGATGCGGTTGTCATCGACCAGCCTGTCGGCATGTACTACCTGAAGCAGGGCGGCGACAAAGATCTGAAGATCGTCGGCACCTCCAA
This sequence comes from Fusicatenibacter saccharivorans, assembly GCA_963597545.1. Lineage (GTDB taxonomy): Bacteria > Bacillota > Negativicutes > Veillonellales > Dialisteraceae > Dialister > Dialister saccharivorans_A. The sequence continues at coordinate 6,497 of CAVBQN010000068.1, read as the reverse complement.
GGGCGCCAACGGCATGGTCTTCGCAGTGAAGAAAGAAAATAAAGAGCTGCAGGCGGCGGTGAATAAGGCGCTGAAGGAGATCAAAGCAAACGGGACCTATGATAAGATCTTCGAAAAATGGTTCGGCAAGCAGGAAAAGAAATAAGCGTGACAGGATAGAAGGAGCGGGCATTGTCCCGCTCCTTTTTGCGTGCGTGCCATCGCTGACCGGAAGGACGGTTCCCTAAAGTTGAAAATTTAAAGTTTTTAGAGGGAAACAGTACATGATGTCAGATTTCATTAGAAACACTTGAAGTTTTAAAGTGAAAAAGTGGTCAAATTTCAGTATACTTTTTGTATACGATTCTGCAAAGATTTAAGGAAACGCTGATCAAATCACAGAATCAGATTTCATATGGATTTTTATACATAGCGTCGTCGACATTCTTCTTAAATAGCTCGCTATTCGCGTCGGATGTCTCCTCGCTCTATATAAAAATCCAAGAATGAAATCCGATAACGATTTAATCAGTGTTTCCTTAAAAACATTTGATCTCGGGAGGAAATCACATGAACAAAAATGTAATGAAATCAGCCGCTTTCGTTCTGGCAGCCAGTGCTATTTTCTTTTCCACCGGATGCGGCGGGGAAGCGGGGAGCAGCATGGCGACGCCGAAGAAAAAGCTTAGTGTCGCTGTGGAGGCCTCCTATGCCCCCTTCGAATATAAAGATGAAAACAGTCGCATCATCGGCTTCGATGTGGACCTCATGAAGGCAGTCGCACAGAAAATGGATGCGGAGGCAGAGTTCAATAACCTGCCTTTTGAACAGATTTTCCACTTCGTCGGTGATAAGAAGATCCAGCTTGGGATCTCTGCCATCGGCGCAACGGAAGAACGTAAGAAGCACGTGTCTTTCAGTGATCCATACTACAGCTTAGGGAGCTACGTCATCGTAGTCCGCCCCGGCACGGAAGGGATCCATGGGCCGAACGATCTGAAAGGAAAGATCGTAGCTGCCGAACGTGGTTCTACGAATGAAGTGAAGGCGAAGGAGCTTTCCCCGGCGCGCACGGTGCTGCCGGACTATTATAAGAATGTCTTCAAGGTGGTAGAAGACGGTGAAGCGGATGCAGCTATCGTGGATGAACCGGGAGCGAAGTACTATCTGGAACACGAAGGCAGGGGCAAGCTGACCACGGCCGGCACCATCCCGACCGGAGAGCAGTTCGTCATCATTATGGCGAAGGATGACAAGGTCATGCAGCAGGAGGTCAATGCGGCACTGAAAAAGGTCATGGAAGACGGGACCTATGACAAGATTTCAAAGAAGTGGTTCTTCGAAAAAGCGGCTGATGAGTCAAAAAAATAACAGCCGGCGAGGCTGCAGCAAAAAAGGCTATGGTGAAACGAAGGTTTCATCATAGCCTTTTTTCATTGGTCAGGGTCAGTCCCTCGGATGCTTTGCCCCGAAGGAAAAAGATTCCGCAGGGATCACGGAACTATCATGACAGGGAAATGGCGAGAATGATCGGCGATGAAGTTCGGATCCCCGAGTATCGATCCCTCCGTGCTTTCATTTCAGATCCGTCTTGTGGAACAGGACTTTGATGAAGGCGGCAATGACCTCGGGATCAAAAAGGATAGAGGAGCCGCTGAAGATTTCACGGGTGACTTCAGCCTTTGTCTTCTCTGAGAAGTCCGGTGAGGAGTAGATGGCGGTATCGTAGTAGTCTGCGACGGCAATGATCCGCGCGCCGAGAGGAATATTCACGTTCTTGAGGTGCTTCGGAAAGCCGGTCCCGTCCCAGTGCTCGTGATGGCAGCGGATATAGGGAAGAAGATCCTGACAACCCGGGATGGACTCGAGCATATTTGCGCCAAGCTCCGGATGTTTTTTATACAGCGAGAGCTCTCTTCGAGAAAGGTAGGGCGCCTTGGACAGGATCTGATTCGGCAGGGAGATGAGGCCGATGTCATGCAGAAGCCCCGCATAGCGGATGAGCGTGATCTCATTCGAAGGCAGCTTCATATACACGGCTGTCGCAGCTGCATAGTTCGAGACGCGGACAGAGTGGTCGTAAAGCGCAGCGGATTTCAGACGCAGCAGGTCTGCAAAATGTAGAGTGATGGTTTCGAGCATGTTTTGCGTTTCCCGGAAGGAGATCGGGTTTTGAAAGAGAGACGAACTATACATGGTGGTTCCTCTGTGAAAAAGGGTTAAAGGTTCAGGGTTCAGGGTTCAGGGTTAGCCCTTGGGGCGTGCCGCCCCCCTTGATTGTAGATGAAAGTCTCGCATAAATTAGAAATTAGAAATTAGAAATTAGAAATGGTGGTGCGGCGCATAAAAAATCTGAAGCGCCGCGAAGTATAAGAAGTATAAATAATGGCGATGCCATGAGCTGGCATTCCAGTCACAAGTCACTAGTCACTAGTCACTTGTTTTTTTCCATCCAATGGCTCATGTAAGAGCATTCGGAGTGGACGATATAGTGATGGCGGCTGGCCCATTCATAGAAGGCAGAAGCCAGCTTTCCGGCGATGCCGCGTCTGGCGAGGGCATCGGGGACTTTTGTATGGGTGACGGTGAGAATATTTCCCGCGCAGGTATACTCCATATAGGCGGTTCCTCTCGGGTCTTCCTGTAGAAATCGACAATGGGCTTCATCATGGATAATCATAAGAAGAACCTCCTGTTTTCTGCAAAAGACACAATGAACATTGTACACAATTTAAGGACAAAGGTCAAAGAAAATCTGAAAAATATATAAATCCCATCAGGTATGGTATAATTGGTGCCAGAGGCTACAGTAGGCAGATCTCTGGCGAATACGCTGTATTTCTGCTGGATTTCATTTCCTGCTCCGTATGCCGACTCTCTAGCTATCATACAATATATATTCTATTGATGAGGTAATTACACAACAATTATAATTATTATACTATAAATAGTTCTGTTTTTCATCACAGGTAAAATCTATAAATACGTACGAATCTTTCAATATCGGAGGACAGCGCTTATGAGCGATACCATTTATTTTCTGCATCACAGCGGATTCATCTATGAAAATGAGACAAGCCTTCTTGTTTTTGATTTCTACAAAGACCCGGAGGACCGGCTGGAGACTCTTCTCAAGGATTCTAAGAAGAAATTGTATTTCTTCGTGAGTCATTACCATGCCGATCATTTCAACCGCGATATACGAAGGTGGGAAGAGCGGGCAGAGGCCTACATCATGCATAAGAACTGCTGGCTGACGATGGACAGGGAAGAAAAGAAGCATCTTATGGCCCCCGGAGATACGCTGACGATCGACGATCTGACGGTTACTATGTATGGCTCGACAGATGAGGGGGGCTCGTTTCTGGTCAAAAGTGGGGGCAAGACGATCTTCCACGCGGGAGATCTAAACTGGTGGCACTGGGCCGGCGAACCGGCAGCGGATAATCTGGCCGCCAGGCGGGACTTCTTCCATGAGCTGTCCCGTTTTTCCGAAAGACAGGTCGATGTGGCCTTTTTTCCGGTGGATGCGAGGCAGCAGGCGGCACGCGAGTGGGGCGTCATGGCATATCTTGAAAGGGTAGAGCCGAAGCTCCTCGTCGCGATGCATGCTTTTGGCAAGCGCTGGCTTCCCTCTTATGAATTTCTCTGGCATTATCCGGAACAGAAGCTCTGGATCCCCGAAAAGGATGGGGATGTCAAGGAGACGGAGTCTTAGCCCGGGCGATCTCTGATCTTGGTTTAAGGAAATGCTGAACGGATCAGCATTTCCTTACCTTTGACACGAAGGATTATATAACCGGCATGGGAGGAACTTTATGACAAACGGCTGGATGTGGATCATTGGCATTATGCTGATTGGCGGATTCATCCTGCAGATGACGCCGCTCATGTTTTATCTGTACGCGGTCTTTGGTGTGCATCTCTCTATCCTTTTGATCTCGTACCTGATCCTTCGAAGAGAGCGGGGCATCGATCTGCGGGCGAATATGCTCTTCATGCTGGGGCTTACGGTGATCAATATCATGACGGATCTTGGGATCATGAATTACCATATGTCCTGGGCAGCGGTGGCGGCTCTTTTCGTATGGTCTCTTTTCGGGGGAGGAAGAAGGAGTTAGGGGGGCTGGTGACTTGTGATGAGTAGCTAGGGATGAGGAGCCCCGAGTGACGAGTGACTGGTGACTAGAGATTAAAAGCAAGCAGTGATTGAAATAGCGCAGTTAGAACGCTGACAGTTCTGCAAGAAAGATCTCTACTACGCTCGAGCTGACGATGGCGCGAAGCGCTATCAAAATTCTGCGGCGCTTCTGATTTTTATGCACCACCACTCCTAACGCCTAACTCCTAATTCCTAACTAGAAAGCGTGACGTTTTCAAATGGAATCAAAGGGCAGCACGCCTCACGGGCTACCCAGCCCTCTATCTCAACCTTGACAATAAAAAATAAACATTTTAAAATTGATGCAGTACTGAATCATCGTGATACGATGCCCGTCGTATGTGCAGCGTCCCCGATGGATCAGCATGCAAGCTGCAAGCCCAGTGAGAACTCCGCGAGCGGAGGGATTCTTATTATAGATAAAGGCCATCTGTCAGCCTTTTCGCCATCATCACCTGCTGTAATTTTTGCAAAGGATGTTTTGTGTCATAGGAACCTTTTCTCTTGAAGGATGAAAGACCATTTACCACGGCCTGCACTTTCCGGCGTGCCCGGAGCTACGTATTTCCTGTCTTAAAATAATAAAATCAGAAAGAGAGAGGTGAACCATTTGACACTGGATGAAGTTTTACTCTACGTCATTCTCTGTGGTATCGCAGCGGCTGTCTGCGGTACGGGGATCGGTTACCTGCTGCGCAAGCGTATCGCAGAAGCCCGGATCGGTTCTGCAGAGGAAAAAGCGAAGCAGATCGCAGAGGATGCAAAAAAGATGCTGGATACAGCGTCTCGTGAAGCGGAGACGCTGAAGAAAGAAACCTTGGTACAGACCCGTGAGGAGATCCATAAGCTCCGCGAGGATATGGAAAAGGAAAATAAGGATCGCCGCGATGAGCTGGCGAAGTACGAGCAGCGTCTGGTACAGAAGGACAATAATCTGGATCAGCGCAGCAACAATCTGGAACAGCGCGAATCACAGCTGGACCGCAAAGAAAATCAGGTCAAAGCCCAGAAAGAAAAAGTCGATGCCCTGTATGTGTCCCAGCAGGCGAAGCTGGAAGAGATCTCCCAGCTGTCCCGTGAACAGGCCAAGGAAATGATCCTGTCCCGTGTGGATGAGGAGCTGACGCATGAGAAGGCGGTCCGCATCCGTGATGCGGTCGAGGAAGCCAAGAGCAGTGCGGATACCAAAGCGAGAGAGATCATTGCCGCTGCCATTCAGAGAAATGCGGCTGATACCGTATCAGAGACCACAGTTTCCGTCGTAGCTCTTCCGAACGAAGAGATGAAGGGACGCATCATTGGTCGTGAAGGCAGAAATATCCGCGCCATCGAAACGCTGACCGGCGTCGATCTCATCATTGATGATACCCCAGAGGCTGTCATCCTGTCGTGCTTTGATCCGATTCGCCGTGAAGTCGCGCGTCTTGCGCTGGAAAGTCTTGTCAAGGATGGCCGTATCCATCCGGCCCGCATCGAAGAGGTCGTGGCGAAGACGAAGAAAGAAGTGGATAAGGCGATCCGTGAAGCCGGTGAACAGGCTGTCATGGAATGCGGTATCCGCGGTATGAATCCTGAACTGATCAAGACGCTTGGCCGTCTGAAGTATCGTACCAGCTATGGGCAGAATGTCCTGCAGCACTGCATTGATACCTCCTATTTCTCCGGCATCCTGGCGGCTGAAGTGGGAGCCGATGTAGAGCTTGCCAGAAGAGCAGGTCTGCTTCATGATATTGGCAAGGCTGTCGATCGGGAACAGGAGGGGACGCATGTAGAACTCGGCGTGGAGCTTGCCCAGAAATATCATGAATCGCCGCAGGTCATCAATGCCATTGCGTCCCATCACGGGGATACAGAGCCGACTTGTGTCGAGTCTGTACTGGTCGCTGCGGCTGATGCGATCTCCGCTGCCCGCCCGGGTGCCCGCCGCGAGACACTGGAAAACTATATCAAGAGACTTACGAAGCTCGAAGATATTGCGAAATCCTTCCCAGGCGTGGCCAGCTGCTATGCCATTCAGGCAGGACGTGAGCTGCGTGTCATCGTGAAGCCAGAGAAGGTCAATGAGGATCAGGCCGTCATTCTGGCGCATGATATTTCCCAGCGGATCGAAAAGGAACTCCAGTATCCGGGGCAAGTCAAGGTGGTCGTCATCCGCGAGACCCGCGCGACGGATATTGCGAAATAATGCTTATAAAAAGGGGCTGTGAAGAAATGAATCCTCATTTCTTCACAGTGCCCTTTTTACTTTGCTTTCATTTGGTTCAGGGTTCAAGGTTCAAGGTTCAGGGCTCTCGTGGCGGCTTCGCCGCCTTTTTTAGAAGATGGTATTCTCGTATCGCAGCCTTCCCCTCTAGGG
>CAVBQN010000067.1:0-11848 GCA_963597545.1 Fusicatenibacter saccharivorans | reverse complement strand
GCCCCTTCCTCTGGAAGGGGCAGACGAGCGAAGCGAGGCGGGGTTGGCATCCCCGCGAGTGAAAAAACCGCTACGAGAGCCAACTTCCGCCCCCTTCGGGGCACCTCCTTCCGAAGGAAGGAGGGAAAAAAGTGGAATGAGGAATGAATGCGGCGAAGCCGCCACCTTCATTCCTCATTCCTCATTTTCTTGAACCCCTTCACCTTATTTCAGCAGATTTCCATCCTCGAAGTAATTGATCCGCATCGCGCGGCGGACTTCGTCAAGGGTCTTGGCTGCGGTGTTTTCCGCTTTTTCGCAGCCGGCCTTCAGGATATCCTGGACATCCTCCAGATGGGCTTCCCAATATTCACGGCGTTCGCGGATGGGGCGGAGGGTCTCCTGCATGACGTTATTGAGGAAGCGCTTCACCTTCACGTCGCCGAGGCCGCCTCTTGTATAGTGATCCTTCATTTCCTGAAGGCAGCTGTACTCGGGGCAGAAGGCTGCGAAGTGTTCATCGCTGCTGAATGCATCGAGGTAGGTGAAGACGGGATTTCCTTCCACATGCCCTGGGTCGTCGCGGCGCAGGTGGGTCGGGTCGGTGAACATGGACATGATCTTCGTCTCGATATCCTTCGGCGAGTCGGAGAGGTAGATGCAGTTGCCGATGGACTTGCTCATCTTCGCTTTGCCGTCGGTGCCGGGCAGGCGCAGGCAGGCTTTGTTTGTGGAAAGGACGATGTCTGGTTCGACAAGGACTTCGCCGTAGATGTCATTGAATTTGCGGACGATCTCGCGTGTCTGCTCGAGCATCGGCTCCTGGTCTTCGCCGGTCGGGACATGGGTGGCCTTGAAGGCAGTGATATCGCTCGCCTGGCTGACAGGGTAGCAGAGGAAGCCGGCCGGGATGCTGGCTTCGAAATTCTTCTGCTGGATTTCCGCTTTGACAGTCGGATTTCTCTGGAGACGAGAAACGGTGACGAGGTTCATGTAGTACATGGTGAGTTCGGTGAGCTCCGGCACCATGGACTGGATGAAGATGCAGGACTTCGCTGGGTCGATGCCGACAGCGAGGTAGTCGAGAGCGACCTCGCGCACATTTCTTCTGACCTTCTCCGGATTGTCCGCGTTGTCCGTGAGCGCCTGCGCGTCAGCGATCATGATGTAGATGTCGTCGAATTTGCCGGAGTTCTGCAGCTCGACACGCTCACGCAGGGAGCCGACGTAGTGGCCGACATGAAGGCGGCCGGTCGGGCGGTCGCCGGTAAGAATGATTTTTCTCATATGATTTCTCCTATCATAAATGGAAGATGTATAATTATCCTTTTCATTATACTCCATATGAGAGGAAATCGGTAGGCGTGGGAGAAAGCGGCCTTTCCTATCGCTCCGGCATGACCTCGCTCAATCGCTCATTCGGTGCAAAGAGGCTCGTCAGAGAGATATACCACACTTTCGCCATCGGCAGGCATATCGTAATTGACGATGCCGCGAGAAGCCAGACGGCCGCGCATCGTATACCGAGTGAGGGCTGCGTGTGCCACGTTATCCATATGCGTGATATAAAGCCGGGCATGAGGAGCGGCAAGCGATACATTCCAGACATCTTCATCATTCATGATGAGACGGCCATTCTCAAGAGTCTCAGCCGCACAGGCATTGAGGGCGATCACTTCCGGCTGGTATTTCTTAATGGTTGCAGCTACTTCCTCATACCAGATGGTATCGCCGGCCAGATAGAATGTTTTTTCCTCTTTGGCTTCAAAGAGGACGCCCATGGCGTTTCCGCAGGGGATATACGTGCCATGAAGAGCCGGGACCTGACGAATGGTGGCATCTCCTATCTGAATGCCTTCCTTAGGAAGGATGGTGATATCCTGAAATCCGGATCTTTTCAGCACAGCCGCATCCTCCTCATTTTGGCAGAAAATGGGGACTCTCTTATTCAGCGGGGCGCCGACTGTACCGTCTGTGACGGACATGTCGATGTGATCGGGATGGAGATGCGTGACGATGATATAGTCGACATCCTGCAAGACCTCATCGGCAGAGATGGGAAGGTCATAGAATGGCATCGGCAGGTGCTCCTTCATCGGGTCGGGAATATGGTAGGGGCGGCCGGGAATGTCGACGAAGCTGAAGGAATGCCGGGGGGCAAGCCATGGATCGATGAGAAATGTTTTGCCGGCGTATACCAGGCGATTGGTTGCACTGCGGATCTGTGTGATTTTCATAGAATGTGAATCCTCCTTTTCTAGGCGTTATTATACGTGAGGCATGTCGCCGGAAAAAGAAAAAAATGAGATGATTGAAGCAACCATATGGTTGCACTATAATGAAAACAGGAGGTGCTCTATGAATCAAAAACAGCTGCAATACTTCGTGACCGTCTATCAGACACAGAATATAAAAACAGCGGCAGACACACTCTATGTCTCGCGGCAAGGCGTCAGCAAGGTGATCCGTCTGCTTGAGGAAGAGCTTGGTCAGCCGCTTTTTATCCGCAGTATAAAAGGAGTTATTCCCACGGACTATGCAACGACTCTCTTGCCGCATGCCAAAAGCCTTCTGGAGGAATACGATGCCATCCGCAGCCTCCGCACGCTGGCAGCTAAGTCCCAAAGCGTGGTCACCATTTATGCGCTCGATCATGTACTCGCCTATCTCGGAGCCTCCCTGATCGAAGACTTCCACGAGGCCTATCCGTCTATCATTTTAAGTGTAGTAGATACGACAGATGCCCATGCTATAGCTGCATTGGCATCGCAGCAGTGCAGCTTTGTCATCACGGCGGGACCACTGGATGAGACGCGCTTCGAAGGAGACCCTCTTTTTTTCAGCCATTACAGTGTACGGATGCACAGATCGCATCCGCTGGCGAAGCTCCCTGCCTTGACCTATGACGATCTGGACGGGCAGACCATCATCAGCAAAGGCCGTGCCTACGATTGCTTCCGTCACCATATTGACAAGTACTTCCTTGCGCCCGGAAGGAAGATCCACATTCTTGCGGAAACAACGGATGAAAGTATCATCCGCACACTTCTCCTTCACAACAAAGCCATCAACATTGGCTATGACTATGCTGATCCCCTGTACCCGCATCCCGACATCGTGAGCCGGACACTGAAGGAAGAGATCAGCGGGCAGATGATCTACCTTGTAAGCAATCCGCAGGTCCGCAAGACAAAGGCAGCCTGTCTTTTCCGTGAGTATTTGCTGGAATGGATGAAGAAAAAAGCGGCCATAGGGTAGTGCCATGGACAGGCAGCGGATGGAACGGGAAAAGAGTTTCCCTAAGTCCGGATTGAAGATCGGGAGGGAAGAGCGATCTCTATCGAATAAAAAGAACCTCCAGCCATGAGGATCGGAGGTTCTTCTATCTGAAAATATTCTGCGATGTAATCAGCGTTTCCTTAGCAAAAGAGCCACGGTCTCGACGTGCATGGTTTGCGGGAACATGTCGACAGGGGTGACTTCCTTCACGGTGTAGCCAAGTCCGGCGAGGATCTTCGCATCGCGGGCGAAGGTCGCCACGTTGCAGGAGACGTAGACGATGCGTGAGGGCTGCATGCCGGCCGCAGCGGATAGGACGGTCTCGCTGCAGCCGGCGCGGACGGGGTCCATGACGATGACGTCGGGGCGAAGGCCTTCTTGGTAGAGCTTTGGCATGAATTCTCCGGCATCAGCGGCGTAGAATTCGGCGTTTTCTATGTGGTTGAAGGTGGCGTTTTTCTTCGCGTCTTCGATGGCTTCTTTCACGATCTCGATGCCGATGACGCGTCCGGCTTTTTGGGCGAGGCAGAGGGAGATGGTGCCGGTGCCGCAGTAGGCGTCGATGACGGTTTCTCCGCCGTGGAGGTCGGCATAGGCGAGGGCTTTTTCATAGAGGAGCTCGGCCTGCGGTTTGTGTACCTGAAAGAAGGAGAAGGGGGAGACCTCGAAGGCGAGGCCGCAAAGGGAAGAGGTCAGGGTCTTTTTGCCCCAGAGGTGATGGATCTCTTTTCCGAGGATGGCATTGCCTTTATGGCTTTGGACATTGTGATAGATGGAGACGACTTCGGGGAGGAGTTTTCTCATTTCGGAGATCCAGAGGTCGGCGAGCGGGAGCTTTCCCGAAGCAGTCACGATAACGGCCATGACTTCGCCGTGATCGCCGACGCGTCCCATGATGTGGCGGACGCTGCCGCGGCCTGTTTTTTCGTTGTAGCCGGTGAGCTGATGGCGTGTCATGAAGCCTTGTGCAAAGCGCAGCAGACGGTTGTTCTCTTCTTCCTGAATGGCGCAGCTCGCGATCGGGATGACCTGATGGCTGCCCTGCCGGTAGTAGCCAAGGACGGGGCCGCTCGTCACCTGACTGACAGGGACGGCCATTTTATTGCGGTAGTTCCATGGATGTTGAGCGCCGATGATGGGGCGGACAAGGCTCTCTTCGCAGCCGCCGATGCGCACCATCACGTCTTTCACGCGCCGTTCTTTCACGGCAAGCTGGCCTTCATAGGTGAGGTGGGAGATCTGACAGCCGCCGCAGGTGTGGCAGACCGGGCAGGCGGGCGTGGTGCGATGCGCGGAGGGGGTCTCGATGGAGATGAGCCGCCCTGTGGCGTAGGATTTCTTCGCGGTCACGATCATGGCCTGTATGGTCTCGCCGGGGAGAGCGCCGGGGACGAAGACGGTGAAGTCATCGACAGCTCCGATGCCTTCGCCGTGGATGCCAAGGTCGCGGATGGTGAGGGTGTATGTTTCGTTTGGTTTGACGGGAATGTTTTTCTTAGACATAGAATGCTCCGAGGGGGGGTCAGGGTTCAGGGTTCAAGGGAAATGAGGAATGAGGAATGAGGAATGAAGGTGGCGGCTTCGCCGCGAATATTTATGAGGCGATGCCCGAAAGTGGTATTCAAGTCACCAGTCACCAGTTACTAGCCACTAGTCACTAGTCACCAGTTTTTGATCACGTCGTCGGGGATCTCAAAGTGCTGGTAGTCTTTGCGGTCTTCCCAGCTGCCGCCCCATTCGAAGCCGTACTTGGCAAAGGTGATGCAGGCGAGGTCCTTTTCATCGATCTTCATGGGGAAGTCACGGCTGCGGTCTATATAGGGGGCTCCGGCGGCGGGCTCGATGGTGAGCTTGTCGTCCACCATTTTGACATAGGGGTTGTAGAGCGGATTGATGTCGATCGCCGCGCCCATGCCATGCTTGGAGATCTTGGTCGTGTGGGAGATGAAGCGAAAATTGAAGGAGGAGCTGTTGTTGTCTGTCATCGAGCGTTCATCATCGGCATCGTAGTGATCCACGAGGCGGATCTTCTCGATGGGATACTTGGCGGCGTAGAGCTCTTGGAAGATGGAAAGGACAGTTTCTGCGATGCGGCGGTTGACCACCATTTCGCCGTCCTGCGTTTTTCCTTGGAGGTCCACATAGCGGATGCGGAGGTAGGAGAGCTCTTCTCTGGGGATGGTGCAGTCGTCTTTGAATGATTTGCCTTTCATGATTTCGAAAATGGAGTCCGGAATGGGCTCAGCAGAAAAACCTTCTGTATATGGTGTCATGATGAGAGGCCTCCTAGGAAAATAAAAAATGATGGCATGGTACAAGACCATAGGAAAACGCCGTGAGCTTTGCATGGATACATCTGTATCATACATCGCAAAGCCTCGCGGCGCTATAGCATTTGTGATAAAAGGGTGGTCGTTTTCTTCCAGATGGCGAGTCCGTTGCCCCATACGGTAAGCGCGAAGACAAATCAGCGGCGGCATCGCCGCAGTGTCAAGGGGGCAATGCTCGAAGGTTGGCAGGCAGCAGAGTCAGCCCGTGGGCGTGCCGCCCTTTGATGGTGGATGAAAGCTCTGCTCGAATGAGAAATTAGAAATGATAAATGAAGGTGGCGGCTTCGCCGCGAGTATATGGGGCGATGCCCGAAGGCGGTATTCAAGTCCCCAGTCCCTAGTCCCTAGTCACTAGTCACTTCTCCACGTACGGCCCGAGGAGATTTTCTATGTCGATCTTCAGGTAGTTTTCGGAGTCCTGGGCCAGGTCGAAGGAGGCATTCAGCATGCACCAGACGGTGATGACACCGATGAAGTGGCTGACCAGGATGCGGCAGAGGATGGTCTTGGGGACATCGCTGCGGAGCTCCCCTTTGCCTTCGCCCTGATGGGTGGAGAGGATTTTCTCGAGGGCGAGATAGAGGTCGTAGAGGGCTTCTGTATTCTGCTCGGGGTGCACGTGCTTGTTTTCTACGCTGTCACGGAGCCATTGACGGACGATACGGACTCCGCTCCACATGCAGTCCTTATAAACCTCGCGAAAATAGAAGCAGCAGCGCTCGATCACATCGCCTTCATGGGCGATGGCGCGCTCGATGGTCGCCATGGCTGTTTTGCGGGAGAGCTCGCGGACAACGTCTTCCTTGCATTCGAAGTAGTGATAGAAGGTGCCTTTGGCCACGCCGGAGTCCTTCGTGATGTCTTCCACTGATACATTGTCGAAGCCATGTGCGCTGATCAGGCGCTGGGCAGAATCCAGAAGCTTTGCTTTTGTCCGTTCCGCTTTCTTTGTGAGTGCCATGAATCCTCCTGTAAGGAAATACTGATTTTGTGTGCAAACCAACATTTTCTTCATTTATTTTATAGATTACATATGATTTATAGTATACAGGAAATCGAAGAGGTTCGCAATGACCAGTGGTCAAAAGGGACGGGCGGGCACTCTTCCGTCTCATAGCCTTCCGCCGTTCCCTCCGGTCTTGTCGTATTTGACACGCACTCTTCTTTTGCGTAAAATAGGACAAGGGATACGTAAAATGTATCTGGCCCCCATGCGGGGCTTTTTTTATGCCTGCATGAGAGTGACTGGCAGATGGGTGATCTGTGACCGAAGCCATATTCAGGGGCTGAGGCGCTTTTGGCGCTGCACGGCCCCTGTCACCTGCAGCACCTGTCACTAGCCATGAACACAAGCATCCATGGGTGCATTGCGAGAAACGGGGGTTTCTTATGCCAAACGATTTCGATCTCATTATCATCGGTGCCGGTCCGGCGGGGATATTCACGGCGCTCGAGCTGGCCGATGCCGGAATGTCCATCCTGATCTTGGAGAAGGGGCTGGATATCCGTGAGCGCATCGCGCTCAATAAGAACAGGCAGGCGAAGGCGGTCGACCGCTATGCGAATATCGTATCCGGCTGGGGCGGCGCGGGGGCCTTCTCTGACGGGAAGCTGACGCTCACGACGGACTATGGCGGGAATCTGGATGACTATATGAATAAGGGCGAGCTTGCCCGGCTGATCTCCTATGTGGACGGTGTGTACTGCCGCTACGGCGGGGCCGACCGCAAGGTCTACGGGGATGAGTACAAGGAGGAGCTGCACGAATTGAAGCGGCGGGCGGCAGCCGCAGACCTGTCCTTCATCCCGGCGCGCATCCGCCATCTGGGGACGGATGTGAATGGAGAGATTCTCTCCCGCATGCGTGACAGTCTGCCGGCCAATGTGACGGTGAAGTCAAAGTGTCCGGTGGATACGATCCTTGTGAGCGATGGCGTGGTGCAGGGCGTCATTGCGGGCGGCGAGACGTACCGCTGCAAGTACCTCGTGGCCGCACCGGGGCGTGACGGCGCGGAGTGGTTCACCGGAGAAGCGAAGCGGATCGGCCTTCAGACCGAGTCGAATGCGGTCGACATCGGCGTCCGCGTGGAGTCGCCGGCCGAAGTCTTCGAGCCGATCACGAACATCTGCTATGAGTCAAAGCTGGTGTATTTCTCCAGATCCTTCGATGACCGTGTACGCACGTTCTGCATGAATCCGTATGGTTTCGTCGTGACGGAGAACAACAACGGACTCATGACGGTGAATGGGCATTCGTATGCACACAAAAAAAGTGAGAATACCAATTTCGCCATTCTGGTGTCGAAGCAGTTCACCGAGCCTTTCCATGAGCCGATCGAGTACGGGAAATACATCGCGACACTGGCAAACATGCTGGGCGGCGGGCCCATCGTGCAGCGTCTTGGCGACCTGCGTGACGGCCGTCGTTCGACGGCAGAGCGCATACGAAGAGGGCTGATCAATCCCACCATGCCCTCGGCAACGCCGGGAGATCTATCTTTGGTCTTGCCATATCGCTTCTTAAAGGATATTATGGAGATGTTTGAAGCGCTGGATGAAGCATGCCCGGGAGCGAACTCGCGCCACACCCTTCTCTATGGCGTGGAAGTAAAGTTCTATTCCTCCCGCATCGCACTGTCTTCCCAGCTGGAAACGAAGATTCCCAATTTCTTCGCTATTGGTGATGGAGCCGGCATCACCAGGGGCCTGGTACAGGCTTCCGCCGCCGGTGTAGTCGTCGGGCGCGAGATCGCGGCCCGCATTGGTCAACCGAAGGGAGAACTCTGATGATACCGAGGTACACACGTCCAGTCATGGAAAAGATCTGGAATGAAAGAAATGAATGGCAGACAATGCTTGATGTAGAGATCGCAGCCTGCGAAGCAAATGCAGAGCTGGGCCGCATTCCGAAGGAAGCTGTCGAAGTGATCAAAGCGAAGGCAGACTTTGATGTCGAGCGCATCCACGAGATCGATCGTGAGATCAATCACGACATCATCGCTTTCCTCACGAATGTCGGGGAATATGTAGGCGATGATGCCAAGTACATCCACATGGGTCTTACCTCCACCGACGTGAAGGATACCGGCCTCAATGTACAGATCAAACAGGCCTCCGCTGTCCTTCTCGAAGATCTGGAAAAGCTGGCAGAAGTCTTGAAGAGAAGAGCTGTCGAATTCAAGTACACCCCGACCATCGGCCGCACCCACGGTGTCCATGCAGAACCGACCACCTTCGGTCTGAAGCTGCTCCTTTGGTATTCCGAGACGCTCAGAAACATTGACCGCATGAAGAGAGCCGCAGAAGAAATGGCGGTCGGCAAGCTGTCCGGCGCGGTAGGCACCTATGCAGACATCGATCCATACGTCGAAGAATACGTCTGCAAGAAGATGGGCCTTGCCAAAGAGGTCGTAGCGACTCAGGTCGTACAGCGTGACCACCACGCCGAATACATCACGACCTTAGGCGTCATCGCCGGCACCCTTGCCCAGATGGCTCTGGAAGTCCGCCACCTGCAGAGGACCGAAGTGAGAGAAGCGGAGGAATATTTCAGCCCGAAGCAGAAGGGCTCCTCTGCGATGCCGCATAAGAGAAATCCGGTCAAGTCCGAAAGGATCTGCGGCATGGCCCGTCTCATTCAGGGCTACAGCCTCCCCGCCTTCGAAGACATCCCGCTCTGGCACGAAAGAGATATTTCCCACTCCTCCGTTGAACGCGTCATGTTCCCGGATGCGACCATCGCTCTGGACTACATCCTCGCACAGACCACCGACCTCATCGACAAGCTCCTCGTCTATCCGGACAAGATGCTCGCCGATCTGAACCTCACCGGCGGCCTCATCTACAGCCCGCGCGTCCTCCTCGCTCTCGTAGCGAAAGGCGCTTACCGCGACACCGCCTATCGCTGGGTACAGAGAAATGCGATGAAGCGCTGGCTGCAGGGCGAAGATTTCTACGAAAATCTTTGCAAGGATGAAGACGTCAGAAAGTATCTGAATGAAGAAGAGATCAAAGCCTGCTTCGACTACAAGCCGATGCTCGTCCATGTCGATGAGATCTTCGCTCGTTTCGGACTGTAATTTACTCATCAAAAAAGCCTCGACCCGTAAGGGCGAGGCTTTTTGCGTGAAGGGAAATGGAGAAGTTCATAGCCGCACGGCTATGAACGGATATCATTTTATGATATGATACAGGCGGTGCCATCGTAAACGATAGGCGGTTAAATGAGGACCCCGAAAGGGGGATGACCCATATGACGAAATACGATTTTTTTACGATCGTCTTTTTTGCGAGTATGTGTGTTATAGCACTGACAAAGTGACCAATAGAAAAACCGCCTTGCTCCTGACAAGATGAGGCGGATTTTCTACCAAAATTCTATGGGGCCATGACCGTTTATCGGATGGCACCGTTTCTATCTGTATTGTAAGATATCCAGCGAAAGAATGCAAGGTAAACATATGGACTTCTTTTACTTGATCGGCGGCGCGGCTGTGCTGCTCATGACATTTCTGCTGCATCGTTTTGGAAATGCATGGATCGACCGTCTCTATGCGTCGCACCGGGACATCCTGACCTTTCCTTTGGCGGTCAAAGAACGGGGACGCTTGCGGCGTTTTCTTCTCCCGCTCGCCTTTCTTTTCTGCGGCGCGCGCTCGGTTTGCATCGCATCCAGTCCTGTCGAGCTTTTCTTCCTGCTCTTTGCCGCCGCTTTCCTTCTGCTCATGACGGCGACTGACTTTGAGCAGTACTGCCTCTTTGATGCGATGATGCTCCCCTTCGCAGCGGGCGGGCTTCTCCTTTCGCTCCTCCAGCTTCCCCGCCTGAGCGATCATCTCCTTGCGGCCGCTATTGGCGGAGCAGCCTTCCTCGTGCTTGCCATCCTCTCGCGCGGGGCGCTGGGCGGGGGCGATGTGAAGCTCATCGCATCGCTGGGTCTCTGGCTGGGGAGAGATGCTCTCCTCTTCGTCACGATGGCCGGTATCGTCCTTGGCGGTCTCGCCGCCCTTCTCCTGATGCTCCTTCGGCTCAAGAAGCGCAAGAGCGCCTTCGCCTATGGCCCGTACTTTGCGCTCACTGCGCTTGCTCTCTTCCTGATGCGGAGCGTGTGACCGGGGACTTTTCTCGTCCTCTATCGCATCGACGCATACCTGTCATGCGTACCTATTCCAAAACAGCATACAAAGAAAAATCGTTTGACAGACAGCGCGTTGCCGTGTATGATTAGTGCAACTCAATACCCCATGCGATGACTGGGATCAAGTGATATGATGTTCTTTTCAGAGAGCCGATGGTTGGTGAAAATCGGCAGGAAGCATATGACGAACTCTCCCAAGAGCTCCGGATCGAAGCAGTGATGCCGTAGAGAAGGCGGAAGTCCCCGTTACGGATGAACCATGAAAGTATAATGCAGGGTGGTACCGCGAAACCTCGCCCCTGTCTCGGAAGAGACAGGGGCTTTTATATTATACGAAGTGGAAGAGAGATAAGCACAGAGTGGTACAGCGCAGACGCGCCTCTGTCCGAGGGATCGGACGGAGGCGCTTTTTTCTTTCATGGTGAGTGATAAATCAGGGTGGCACCGCGGAAAACCGCCCCTGGGAGAGGAAAGCCTCTTTCAGGGGCGGTTTTTTGATCCATGTAAACTAGGAGGAGACACAAATGATGCATATGAGAAAAGTAATGAAGACGATCGGTATTTGTTCCATGGCTGCCATCATGATGGCAGGGCTGTCCGGCTGCGGCGGCAAGACGGGGGGCGCGGTGTCTTCCGGCGCGAAGAATGCGGCAAAGATCGGTTTCACGGCGGCGCTGACGGGCGGTGCGGCCGCATATGGCAAGTCGGAAGAGGAGGGCGTGCGCCTCGCTGTCGAAGAAATCAATAAGAAGGGCGATTTCCCGATCGATCTCCTGGTGGAGGATACGAAGGCTGTCCCGGCGGACTCGATGAATGCGACGAAGAAGCTGATTCAGGAGAAAGTCTCTCTGATCATCGGGCCGATGACGTCGAACGAAGCGAAAGCAGCGGGTCCGATCATCCAGAATGCGAAGGTGCCGTCTCTGGAAATTTCTGTCACGGCAGAAAACATCACGGACATCGGAGACTGCATTTTCAGAAATTCCGTACCGGAGTCGAAGAATATCCCGCAGACGGTGAAGAAGACGCACAAGCTCTTAGGCTACAAGACCGCAGCGATCCTCTATGCCCATGACAATGAGCAGCATGTGACCGCGCAGAAATATTTCCAGAAGACGATGGA
>CAVBQN010000066.1:0-12025 GCA_963597545.1 Fusicatenibacter saccharivorans | reverse complement strand
CCCGAAGGGGGAAGCAAGTCATTACGGCGCTAACAATTTCCTTAACTTAACAGTATTACCCGAAAGGGGAAGGCTGCGATACGAGAATACTCTCTTCTAAAAGGCGGCGAAGCCGCCACGAGAGCCCTGAACCTTGAACCCTGAACCTTGAACCAAATGAAAGCAAAGTAAAAAGGAGCTGTGAAGTGACCGGCAGAGAGCAGATGGCAGGGAGAAGGATGGGGTCTGCCGTCCGGGGTCATCGCTGCCTCCCACGTAAAATCTCATAGTGACTGCAAGGTCTAGTTAGACTTGCAGTCACTATGAGATTTTACGTCTAAATTCCTGCGAAACCGCAAGTGCGGATTTGGAGTCAAGTAAAATGCCTACCATGAAATTACAGATGGTAAAGAGCAGCGTCAGAATGACTTTTCCGCCCTGACGGCCTATAACGGTATCCATCTCTACCCAGTTAGGTATTTCGTGAGTTTCAATGTATTGAAGGAAATCCGCGTAAGTGCGCCCTTTTTTGACAGCAGGTGGAACGTAGGGCATTCTTTTCTTCTTGCGGGATTTAAACTTCACCTTTCTGGGAAGATCTAGGCTGGTAAATGAGAAGTAACCTTTATCTGCGTATTTGTATGCGGTGGATATGGCTATTTCTACACCGGTAGATTGAAGAGCTTGATACATATGCTGTCCGCTCTGGATGGCAGCAGAAAGCTTTGCATCCATGTCGTAAAACTCAGCTTTATTCAAAGGAATACCTTCACGTGAATCACGAAGCATGTTCCTGTATTGTTCATGTGCTTTGCGTGAAACGTAAAGATAACGCTTTAATCGACAGCTGTGGCGCTTCTTGCAGGCGTTACAAACGTAGGGCGGCTTTTCGAGCTTAGGGCAAGATTCATTAATGACGTTATTCTGTTCATCGTAATTAGTGAACCTATTGGCTACAAGGGTTCGATGTTTACGGACTTCGCGTGAGATCGTGCAGGCATCTTTGCCAAGTGCGGCGATGGTCTGGAAAGTGGCAGCGTTTTGTAACATTATCTCGAGAATGTTTCGATCATCCTGGGTAAGGTGTTTGTACCTTTTATTGCCTTTGTTGACAATCATTTGAATGCAACCTCCTTCATGCGCAAGATTTCTCTATCTAAAGTCTAGCAAAAGGTGGTTCTACATGTAAGTGCTACTTTTACCGCTAATCCGGCACTTACTTTGAGAATTAACGAAAATTAGAAAATAAAATTAGTTGGGATTAAGTCTATTTACAAATTAGATTAATGAGTGTAAAATTTGAATAAATTCGCATGTTAATTTAAATGAAGTAGCGAATGGAGAATTTTTATCCGGAAATATATTCACAGAAGACGGACAGCTGGGAGTAGATTTATCAGGATATGGGTATGAAAGGAGTACTGTCGGCCGATTTGAATTAGGGAAATAAAATCGGTTTTCTGTATTTGAATGGTTTCATTAGAAAAGAGGATATGAAATGAAAAAGCAATATGCAGCAGAATTGGCAGCTTTATTAATAATAACCGGGGGGGTAGCACAGAGTGTTATAGCGGCTGATAGTAATTACCAGATGGATGAAGTTGTTGTGGAAGGAGAGAGAGACAAATGGGGAGTTACTCCACAGCCACTGTCTGGTGGATATGTGTATGATACCGCAACACAAGGATTTCTTGGAAGCAAAAGCGTCATGGATATTCCAAATCAACAAATTAGTTTAACGCAAAAGACAATAAAAGATTTTGCAATTCCAGGGCGCGAAGTGGATAGTGTGGTCATCATGGATCCTGCGGTTAGAGAAACTGGTAATGAGATGTCAGACATTATGATTAGAGGCGTTGGTCAAAATGGATACGCTTTTAGAATTAATGGAATTCCTGGTATGCTCATTCAGAATAATATGACGCCGACTAGCTTTGCAGATCATATTGATATCACTGCTGGTCCTGGAATGGGAACTCGAGGCTCCGCATCTCGTTCAGGATCTCCGGGTGGTGTTGTAGATATTATTTCTAAGGTAGCACCGAAAGATCACAATGTATTGAATTATACTCAAACTTTTTCCGGAAGAGGCTCATTCCGTGAAAGTGTCGATGCAAGTACACGCTTTGGCGAAAATAATACTTGGGGTGTTCGTGTCAATGGTGCTTTTCAAGATGGAGAGCAAGTTGTTCCCGATGAAAAAAATCGCGTAAAAGATATTTATGTCAACATCGATCATGAAGATAACAGAAGTAAGACTAATATTTTAACTGGCATTAGTGATGGGCATCGTTGGAAAGAGACACGAATGTTCAACTTTGCTAATTATACCGGAACAAAATTACTTAAAACTCCGTCTATTGATAAAAATTATGCATATCCGGATAACGAATGGGGAGTAAGAACCTTTTTGTTTACAATGAACCATCAACAAAAATTGACGGATCACATGGAGTTATTTGCAAATTATGGCTACGCTTATAATAAAGGGTATGCTTATACGGTTAAAGGTAGCTGGTCCGTTCTTGATGAGGAAGGCAATTTTGCGCCTTCTAAATCAAGTTCTGCACCTTATGCATTAAGAAATCGTTTTTTGCAGGGCGGCTTAAAAGCAGACTTTAATATTGGAGAAACTAATCATGAATTGGTTGTTGCTTATGATACTTCAAGTATGGATGGGTTATGGGATAATGAAACTCGTGATGGTAAACCTATCAAACTGCCGGGAGGTAATATTTATGATTTCCCAGATATGCCTAGTGGCGTAATTCCAAATCATGGAGTCAAATTAACAGGAAGCACAAATAGCTATGGAATTTCGGCTGTTGATACGATCACATTCAATAAGTGGATTCTTGTCGGTGGTGTTCACCATCATCGTATGTCTTATGGTGAGTTTGGCGGCGATAGAGTTGTAAGTAAAGCCACGAGTCCATTGTGGGGGGTAGTTTATAAATCTAATGAAAATCTGATGTTTTATGGAAATCATTCAGAATTTTTTGACAAAGGGACATTTTTGTCTGATAAGCAATATGTAAATCCTGGTATACTGCCTCCAGCAAAGACGAAACAAAATGAATTCGGCGTTAAGTATATGAAAAATAGATTTCTTACAACGCTGAGCTTCTTTGATATTCAGACAGAGCGTACTTTCACCTATGATCTTGGAAGAGAGGATGAAAAAAAGCTGGCAGTTAAAGATGGCTGGAATAAATATCGAGGAGTTGAATGGACTGTTAATGGAAAAATAGCACCCAAATGGGATGTAATTGGTGGTATCAGTTATTTGACGACAGAACAAAAGTCTCAGGATTTTTATAATGGAAAAGCCTTAAATGGTACGCCTAAGTGGAATGCTGTGCTGGGGTTGATTTACAAGCCAAATGAAGATGTGTCTCTAATTGGACGTATGCAATTCGTGGGAGCTACTTCGTTCTATACGAATAATCATGTCTCTATTGATGTACCGTCCTTTACTGTTTGGGATTTTGGGGCTCAGTACAAGACAAAGGCATTCAATACACCCGTCACTTTCTCGGCAATGTGCCACAATGCTTTTAATAGAGCATATTGGAATTTCAATGGGAGCAATGGGTTCCTGAGTCGTCCGCGTACGTTTGTACTTTCTGCATCTTTTGATTTCTGATTGTGATTTATTATTGAAACTAAGATGCTTTTTTTTAAGACATACCAAATACGTAGAGCTACATTTTGGGAATGCGAATTATTTCTGTGTGCTATAGTCATGGCAAGTACTGGTTGTGGAAATACGACGAATGTATCGGGAATTCCGAATGTAACCAGCGTAGAATCCGCTAATACTTCATATTATCCAGTCACGGTACAGACTTTCGACACCGAAGGAAAATCAGTAGAAATGACTTTTTCGAAAATTCCGAAGAGAGTTGTGGCTGATCGTGTTAACACATTGGCAGTACTGCTTGCACTAGGTCAAGGCGATAAAGTGATTGCTACGTCTGCTGGAGAAAGTCCTCTCAGTTATGCGAGATTAAAGGAAAAATATCCAGAAGAGATAAAAAAGGTCCAAGGTAACTATGGGTTCGATTTGGATTTGGAAACAGTTGTATCTTTGCAGCCTGATTTTATTATGGGATGGAAGTCATCTTTTGCCAAAAATAGGTTTCGATCTACGGAATGGTGGAATAGCCAAGGTGTAAATACTTATATCTTAGGAACGTCGAATCACGTCATACCGCAGGGAAAAATTGAAGATGAATGTCAGTTTATTTTGGACATGGGGCGGATTTTTCATGCGGAAGACAAAGCTAATGGCTATGTAGAAGAAATTCACAGCGAAATTAGTCGCGCGCAGATGTATGCAAAGGGAAAGCCACCACAGTTAGCAATGATGCTCGAAGTAGGAGGACGTAACATTTTTAATTATGATGATGGTTGGATTATTGGCGATATGGTTCGACAGATGGGAGGCGTGATGCCGGTAAAAGCAAGAAAACTTAGTAGCGAACAGCTCATTGAATATGATCCAGATGTCATTTTTGTGGATTATTTCATGGAAGGCCAAAAGGCGAATATACAAAAGTTTTTCGATGCACCGGAATACAATTCTCTCAAAGCTGTGAAAAATCACAGAATATATCTGATTCCTTTTGATTATATGTACGCACCTGGCATCAATACCATTGATGGCATACGTATAGTGCGTGATGGATTGTATCCAGATCTAGCCGGAACATAGAATCTGAAATTTTCCAAAACAAAACCACCTGGTTCTTCATATATTCATGAAGAACCAGGTGGTTTTTATATTGTGAGCGTCAGGCACGCATTTCGTCGATGCTGTTTACGTTCTGCAGCTTTTTAGCGAGGTACTTGGCAATGAATGGAGTGAGGCAGATGGTCGGGATGTCTGCGATGCCGATCCAGAAGACGCCCCACCAGAAGTCGAAAATACCGAGGATGGCAAGGCTGCCGCAGGAGATGATGATCATGATGACGCCGGCCAGGACGCTCCAGAGGAGGGATTTCCACATGATGTTCTTCTTTTCTGCGATGTCAGCAAGGCTGTACTTGGCGCCGACCATCATGGCCGGGATGAGGCCGGTGAGACCTACGCCGATGCCGTCACCGATGAGGGAGTGGATCGGAATGAAGGTGCCGGCAAGGAGCCCCCACACGACGGTGCCGATGTAGCCGGAGAAGAAGCCTGCTTTCATGCCGAAGATGATGCCCACTACCGGCGGGATGAAGGAGAAGAGACGGAGATGGATCATGCCCGGGATGATCGGTACTGGATTTAGGTAAGCCCAGAGTACGCCGGTCAAAACGCCGAAGACGACGCCATAGATAATGCTTTTCAAAAGGGAACTGCTGGATTTGTTTTCGCTCATGTGAATATCCTTCTTTCAATGATTATAGGGAATGAATGAGAAAGGGAAGTGCCGCGGCTACGGCGTAGAAAAGAATGTGTCCTGTGAGGAATACCGTATCAGTGGTGCTGCTCTGAATGTTTTTGAGAGAGGAGCGAGGCGTTTTGAAATTGAGATGGTAGATGTACATGGACAAGGTCATGTTCTGTGCGGTGCCAAGGATGCGGATAAAGAGGGGGACAAGGATGAGGCAGTAGTTGCCTGCGCGGCGGATCAGGCTGCCTTTGTCGGTTTCGAGGCCCCGTGAACGCTGGGCGTCGATGATGGTATGGAACTCCCGCACAATGTTTGGAATCACCTGAAAGACGAGCCCCACGCCGAAAGCAGCCGGATAGGGGCAGGTTCTAAGCTCATCCAGTGCTCTAAAGAAGGGAAAATTGTTTTTGGCTATATATAGGAATAAATTATTTTCCTCTACGAGGATATGCTAGTGGATTTTATGACTGATTTAGCACTATAGGCTTTTATTACAATGCTTGAAACATCTATACCCATGCAGAAAAAGTATACCCTATGCGGCGTATTGACAGGGCGCTATATGCGGGCGCAGCCCATTATATTTTCAGAAATCGGCATTCTATTACATTAAGGGAACCTCTAAAAACTCGAATTTCTATGATTACCATCTTCCTTTGGTTTTCGATCTTTGACCCAGGGAAGAAACATGCATATGGATTTGGGGGAATCGTTTATAGAGGCACTTTTGCTGTTCGTCCCTTGAACCTTCCCTGCATTCCGTGTAAAATAAATAGGATTATGCATTTGGGAGGATCTTTTAATGAATGAACGTGATAGCTTCAAGTCCCGTCTGGGCTTTCTGCTGGTCAGTGCAGGGTGCGCGATTGGGATCGGGAATGTATGGAAATTCCCCTATGTGACAGGCGAATACGGCGGCGCGGTATTCGTCCTCTTTTACCTGCTCTTTCTGGTGCTGATGGGCATCCCCGTCATGACGATGGAGCTGGCTGTGGGCCGCGCGAGCAGAAAAAGCGCAGTCAAGGGCTACGCCGCGCTGGAGAAACCGGGCTCGAAGTGGCATATCCATGGATGGTTCTGCGTCCTGGGCTGCTACCTGCTCATGATGTACTATACGACGGTATCCGGCTGGATGCTTGCCTATTTCTGGAAATTCATCAATGGCACCTTCGCCTCTGCGAAAGCGGAAGGGGTCGGTGAGGTCTTCGGCGCGATGCTGGCAAGTCCCTGGGAGATGGGCTTTTTCATGGCGATGACAGTCGTCGGCGGATTCCTCGTCTGCGGACTGGGGCTCCAGAGTGGTGTAGAGCGCATCACGAAGATCATGATGCTCTGCCTTCTTGCGCTCATCGTCGTGCTTGCTGTGCATAGTGCATTTCTCGAAGGCGGCGGGCCGGGACTCTCCTTCTACCTGCTTCCGGACTGGGAACGTGCGGCAGAAGCCGGTATCGGCAATGTGGCATCCGCCGCGATGAATCAGGCCTTCTTCACGCTATCCCTCGGCATCGCCGCGATCGAGATCTTCGGCAGCTACATGTCGGATGATTTTACGCTGGGGGGAGAGGCCGTGCGCATCGCGATGCTCGATACCTTCGTCGCTATCATGGCAGGGCTCATCATTTTCCCGGCGTGCTTCGCCTATGATGTGCAGCCGGATCAGGGGCCGTCGCTCATTTTTATCACCCTTCCGAAGATCTTCAGCCACATGTCCATGGGCCAGCTCTGGGGAGCGCTCTTCTTTGTATTCATGACCTTTGCGAGCTTCTCGACGGTCACGGCCGTCTTTGAGAATCTCATCGCAAGCAGCATGGATAATTTCGGATGGAGCCGCAGAAAAGCGGTCCTGCTGAATCTGGCGATCATTTTCGTCTTCTCCATCCCCTGCGTTCTCGGCTACAATGTGCTCTCGGGCGTGCATTTCCTCGGAGACCGCGATGTCCTGGACAGTGAAGACTTCCTTGTGAGCAATATCCTGCTCCCGGCAGGCTCTCTCATCTACCTGCTCTTTTGTACGACCAAGTGGGGCTGGGGCTTTGACAAGTACATCGCGGAAGTCAATACAGGCCGCGGTCTCAAGATGCCGCTCTGGCTCAAGCCATATTTTCAGTATGTACTGCCTGTACTGATACTCGTCATTCTGATTCGAGGCTTGGTATAAAATTAGGAATGGCGGCAGCAGCTTCGCCGCCATTTTAGATCATGGTCTCCCTGTATCGTCATTTCGAGCGAAGTCGAGAAATCTTTATTGCAGTACGGGAATCAGTACGTATGCGCCATTCTATAAACGATGCTTTGACGCTGCGTTTTTCTGCCATCTCGCACTTACTGTTTATCGATGTGCAAGAAAGATCCCTCGGCTACGCTCGGGATGACGATGCGGGAGAATCCCTAATCCCTAGTCACCAATCCCTAGTCACTCATCAAAAAATGGAGGAAAGAAGAATGGAAGCAAGAGATAGTTTCAAGTCCCGCTTGGGATTTATTCTGGTCAGCGCCGGCTGCGCCATCGGCATCGGGAATGTCTGGCGTTTCCCGTATGTGACGGGCGAGTACGGCGGGGCCGTCTTTGTCTTATTTTATCTGCTCTTTCTGGTGATCCTCGGGATCCCCGTCGTCACCATGGAGCTCGCTGTCGGTCGTGCGAGCCGCAAGAGCGTGAAGGAAGGCTTCATGAAGCTCGAGCCGCCGGGGACATGGTGGCACCTTCACGGCTGGATCGCACTGGCGGGGAGCTTCGTGCTGATGATCTACTACACCACGATCTCCGGCTGGATGGTGGACTATTTCGTTCGTTTTCTGGGCGGCTCCTTTCAGGGGCTTTCGACGAAAGAGGTCACGGATGTCTTCGGCAGTATGCTGGCCAATCCTACAGAGCTCTTAGGCTTCATGGGACTCAATGTTCTCATCGGCTTTGCGGTCTGCGCGGGCGGCGTTGCCAAGAGCCTTGAGAAAGTGACGAAGGTGATGATGCTCGGGCTCCTCTTCCTCATCGTCATTCTGGCAGGAAACAGCCTGCTCCTTCCCGGCGCAGAAGAAGGACTTCGTTTCTACCTGCTCCCGGACTGGGACCGCGCGGCAGCCGCCGGTCTTGGCAATGTGGCTTCCGCAGCGATGTTTCAGGCTTTCTTTACACTCTCTGTCGGGCAGGGCGGTATGGAGATCTTTGCCAGCTATATGAGCAAGGACAATTCACTCACCGGTGAAGCGGTACGCATCACGATCCTCGACACCTTTGTCGCCATCATGGCAGGCATCATCATTTTCCCTGCCTGCTTTGCCTTCGGCGTCGCTCCGGCGGAAGGACCGTCCCTTATTTTCGTGGCGCTGCCGAATATTTTCATCAATATGCCGATGGGACAGCTCTGGGGCGGGCTCTTCTTCCTGTTCATGACCTTTGCGAGCTTCTCGACCGTCACGGCGGTCTTTGAAAGTCTCATCGGCAACTGCATGGACAACTTCGGCTGGAGCCGTAAAAAAAGCGTCCTCATCCTGCTCCCGCTCGTTTTCTTCGGCTCCATCCCCTGTGTCCTGGGCTTCAATGTCTGGCAGGACGTCCACCTCTTGGGCGCACGCGGCATCCTCGATACGGAAGACTTCTTCGTCTCGAGCCTTGTCCTTCCCGGCGGCTCTCTCCTCTTCGTCCTCTTCTGCACCACCCGCTATGGCTGGGGCTTCGACAAGTACATGGCGGAGGTCAATATGGGAACCGGCGTGAAGATGCCCCGCTGGGTGAAGCCGTACTTCAAGTACGTGCTGCCGATCCTCATTTTCGGGATCTTGGTCCGGGGACTGCTCTAAAAAGACGCATTTGGGGCAGTGCGCCTTTCGCAGGGGCTCTCATCTGCCATCCTTCCCTGACTGTCTGTACAAAGGAAATCGGTACTTGTCCGATTTCCTTTTTTCATACTTCCGCTATTGCGTCTGTGGCATAAATCCTTTAATATATATACTGATATTGTATGTGCGGAAGCAGAGCCGGATATCGGCCCTGCTTCTCAAGGCTTTTGTAAGGAGATGCAAGAATGAGACTTCGTGGGATTTTATTTGCTATTGCCCTCGTATTCGGCGTATGGAATATTTTCAATCAGGGCTTGAACGTCCAGAGCGGGGCGATCCTGCTCATGATTCTGGTGTGCCTTGCGATGAATATTTACAACTACCACCAAAAGCAGAAAGAGAGAGAGGCGGCCGAGAATGCACTGCGTGAAAAGGAGGAAATCCGCCGCATGCGTGCCGAAGCCCGTCATCGCCAGAGCCGCAAGGGGAGAAAGAAGAAATAATCGGGATACCGTTGGCGTCATGGCGGCGGTATACTCTTGAGGGTTCAGGGTTCAGGGTTCAGGGTTAGCCCATGGGGCGTGCTGCCCCATGATTACGTTTGAAAGTCTCGTTTGAATGAGAAATTAGAAATGAGAAATGCGAAATGGTGGTGCGGCGCATAAAAATCAGAAGCGCCGCAAAGTATAAATAGTGGCGATGCCCGCTTGAGACATTAGACGCCAGATGTCAGATCTCTGATGTCTGATATCTTCGTCTCCTTAAATACTTCTTTCGGGCATCGCCCCATAAATATTCGCAGCGAAGCTGCCACCACAATCCTGAACCTACCAACCTGAACCCTGAACCTCTCGTTTTCGCAAAACGAATGACTTGACTCAAAGAATAATAACAACGATTTCCCAAGCGCCTATGGCGCTTTTTCCATGCGAGGTGCGTATGCCGATTGCACTGATGTATCGCTGGGCGATCTTCGTCCTCCTGATCGTGGGACTGATCCTTCTCATGAAGCACAAGGTGCTGACGCCCTTTGTATTCTGGTCGAGGATCCAGTACTACACCTTTTCCACCTTCACCCTCTTTGTCTTCTGGCTGGGGGCGACGCTGTTTCAGGTGGATATCCCATTCCTTTATTCGGCGGACTGCCGCTTCGGCGTGGCAGCGAGCCTTGCGACGCTCTCGCTCATGTATCATCTGATCGTCCGTCCGGGCGCAATCCGGACGCACCGGCTGAATGATATCAGCTACGAGCATTTCTCGTTTTACAATTACATTTTCCACTACTTCATCCCGATCCTCATGACTGTCGACTATATTTTCTTCGTGGACAAGCGGGATATGCACTGGTACACCATGTTCACCTGGATGATCTACCCCGCGCTTTACGTGCCCTTCGTCTATCTGCGGGCGTGGCTCACCATCGTGACGCATGGAACGAGCCATCTGTATCCATACACCTTCATGGATCCCACGATGCACGGCTTCTTCTCCATTGCCAAAGAAGTGCTGAAGGTCGGCTTCCGCTTCTTCATCATCGGCATCTTCGTCTACGCCGTGGGCATGGGGCTGTGGCATCTCGGCATTCCGCCGCTTTCGTGGACGTACAATGGGTAAATGAGGAGTGAGAAATTAGGAGTGAGGAGTGGCGGAAGGGGCGCACAATTCATAGAGCGCCCCAATGCCCTTTTTTTATTATAAAACTTCGCGGCGCTTCCAAATTTGTTGCGCCGCACCTTCACTCCTAACTCCTCATTCCTAACTTTATTCGGGTGTTTCTTTAGTGAGAAATACGTTATTTCCCTCAAATGAGGAACCCGTTGAACCTATAGAACCCATAGAACCCATAGAACCCGTTGAACCTGTTCTCCCATTCATGATATAATGGATTCACAATTTTCATTCATTGCTTTTGCTGGAGGCTTCACATTTCATGGCAAAGACAGATGCAGCATCGACCAAAGACTTCGTCGATCATTCCTATTTCTACAAACCATATTCCATCGCGGCAGCCATTGGCTTTATCCTCTGGGCGGCCTATGTCTGCTGGACAGGCTACTGGGGCATCATGAAAGGGCGCGTGCCCGTGATCGATATCGGCATGCAGCTCGCGATCCTCTGGTGGCTTTTGGATACCGTCCGCACGAAGACCGTCTACCGGCTCGAAAAGGACCGGCTTTACATGCTGAAGACGGGGCTTTGGACGAAACAGGAGCTCTCCATCGCCTATGATGACATCTTCGGCGTGCATCATTTCAAGAACCAGCTCATGAAGCCGGTGACCTATCGCTACACCTATCATGAGTACGCGAAGATGGATAACCGTCCCATCTGGTCGCTTCTCTACGACATCGGCAGCACCCAGAAGGTCGGGCGCGTCCTCATGAAAGCCTCCGAAGACTTCTGGAAAGAATTCGAAAAGCGCATGCCGGGCCAGATCCGCATCCCGCAGGAAGAAGTCGTGGCACTCACCTACAAGTCTATCGAAAAGAAACTGCGCGAGCAGGGCTACTTCAAAGACCATCCGGAGATGGACTTCGAAGAAGGCATCAAGCAGCTCCGTCAGAAGGGCACGGAAATGGGCGGCCGTGACGACGAGCTGACCGGCGAAGATTTCCACGGAGAAAAAGTGGAAATGAAAAACGGCACCCGTACAGATACCATCGAAGCCGCGAAACGCCGCATGGAAAAGAAATAACGGATCACAAGCACCCCCGAGAGCGGGGGTGTTTTTTTGTTGGAAAAACGGATGAGAGGTTAGCTCCTGGGGCGGGGCGTCCTTTGATTGGGGATGAAAACCTCGCTTGAATGAGAAATTAGAAATGAGAAATGCGAAATGGTGGTGCGGCGCCAGATCCTTCGACTCAGTTCTCACTGTTCCGCCTTTA
>CAVBQN010000065.1:0-12092 GCA_963597545.1 Fusicatenibacter saccharivorans | reverse complement strand
TCGGTGACGGATTCTATGAACAAGAACTCATCCGGAACCAAGTGACCCAGCTCACCGGTATGCGTTATCTCAATGGCTATACCAATGACGAAGAGGAATACAAGGCTCTAATGGATGCAGGGATCGCCTATGCGAAAGAATATAACCTGAAACCGGGTATTTCCCTCACCAAAGAACAGATGGCCGCTCTCACCAGTGACATCGTCTGGTTCGAGACCACCACCGTCACCGTAAATGGCAAAACGTATGACGTCCTCTACCCTCACGTCTACCTCAAAGCGGGCAGCGAGAAAAAGATAGCAGCAGACGGAAGCCTCATCAGTGCGAATCAGCTTGTCATGGAAGCCAAGAACCAACTCGCCAATAGCGGCGCACTGATGGGAAACTCCATCCTCATGCAGGGGAAAGACATTGTGAACCGCGGCATGATCTACGGCGATACCGTGCAGCTGAAAGCCTCTCATGACATCAAAGAGAGTGGTATCATCCATGCAGAAAAGCAGGTATCTTTGACCGCGGATAACAACATCACCATGCAGGACACCGTGCTGCACGAAAAGAACCAGGATGTGCTGCATACCACCGCCGGCATCGCCGTCAAGGGCAAGGACGGCGTCCTTCTCATGGAAGCAGGGAAAGACATCCACCTCACCGGCGCGACGCTGGAAGCACTGGGAGACAATGGCTCCCTGATCCTGAAAGCAGGAAACAACATCCATCTGGACACGGATACTCTCGAAGCCAAGAAAGACATGACGGAGAACAGCGACAATTACATCCGCACCTATAGAAAAACAGAAACAACAAATACACTTGCTGCGGGGAAAACCATCACCCTCGCGGCGGGTGAGAATTTGAGTGCCAGAAATACAACAGTCCTTTCAGAAAACGGTCAAATAACGGTTGCCGCCAAGGGTGACGTGAACCTGGAAAACGGCTATAATGAGTCCAGGGACGACTACGGCCTGAAATACAAGGAACGCGGTTTCCTCTCCAGTAAAACCACAACGATCAAGAGCCGTGATGAAAGCAAGACCGTGACATCCTCTATCCTTTCGGGAGATGCCGTGCAGATCACCGCAGGCGGAAATACAAATGTCACTGGTTCAAACGTGGTCGGTACGCATGACGTTGCGATTTCTTCCGGCAAAGATACTTCTATTTCCAGCGCGGAAGAGTATGAACAGCATGACTACACAAAGCAGGTCAAGAAGAGCGGCCTGCTCTCGGGTGGCGGACTCGGCTTCACCATCGGGACGGAGAAGCGCAAGGATCAGTATAAAGATGCTGACCTTCTGCAGAAAGGCTCTACTGTTGGCAGTATCTCTGGTAACGTTACTATTACTTCTGATAAAGACATCCATGTGAATGCATCGGATATTATCGCGGGGAAAGATATTTCAATGACCGGCGAAAACGTAAATATTTCAAGCAAAGACAATATCTATCACAGCGAGGAAAAGCACGAATACAAGAAGAGCGGGCTCTCTGTCTCTGTAGGCGGTGCTGGTATTGAAGCTATAGAGTCGGTGGCAGCGCCGGCTACACGGATGACAGAAGTTTCCGATCATCGTCTGAAAGCTCTCTATGGGTATGAGACAGCAGAAAAGATAAAGAAAAATGGAGATGCATTAAAAGCTGCGGCCAAGGGGAATTTTTCTCCTACGGTTTCTATCGGTATCACTAGCAGCTCCAGTAAGTCAGAAAGCCATAGCACTATGACAGAAGCGCAAGGCAGTTCATTGCAGGCTGGACAAGACGTGACTGTTAAGACGAAAAAAGATTTGAATGTCAAAGGCTCTGATATCGTAGGCAACCATATCCACTTAGAAGCTGATAACGATATACATATTTTGGCTACAGAAGAAAAAGAAACCCAGAAGAGCAGCCAAAGCAGCAAAGGCGGTAGTCTTGGCGTCAGTCTTTCTGCCGGTTCAGTAGTTTCTGTAGATGGTAAATTCTATGCTGGTAAAGGCAAAGAAAACGGCAGTACTACCAGCTATAGAGCAAGTACCGTGAATGCAAATGATACACTGACCATGAAGAGCGGAAAAGATACCGATCTCATCGGCAGTACGGTTAGCGGAAACAAAGTGAAGGCCGATGTAGACGGTAATCTAAACATCGAAAGTTTGCAGACCAGGAAAGAGTATAGCGAAGAAAACACATCGGCAGGCATGAGCTTTAGTACAGCAGCCGGTAAAACCAGCTATGGCGGTAGTGCGTCCAAAGGAAACATGAAGAGTCACTATGAAAGCGTCATCAATCAGGCAGGCATCCGTGCGGGCGGTGAAGGCTTTGATATCTCTGTCAAAGAAAATACCGATCTGAAAGGTGGAGTGATTGATAGTGCTGCAAGCAAGGATAAAAATACTCTGACTACTGGCACTTTACGCTGGGAAGATAAGGAAAACAAAGCGGATTATAAAGCAGGCGGTATGGGTGTATCTTATTTGCCAAATGATAAGAGCAGCAAACTGAACCAGAGAGGATTGACTCCCAATCTGACACCTACGGTAAAAGATAACGCTGATAGTACAACGAAATCGGCAGTGGCAGAAGGAACTATTCATATCACGAATAAAGAAAAGCAGAAACAGGACATTGCAAGTCTCAATCGAGATACCAAGAATAGCTTGAACCAGTTAAAGGAAATCTTTGATAAGACCAAGGTAGAAGAAAAACAAGAACTCGTCGGCATGCTGGAAAAGTACGGCAATCAGGCAATCCATACATACGCCGAAAGCAAGGGCTGGAAAGATGGATCTACGGAAAAGATGCTCCTCCACGGCGCTTTCGGGGCGCTCATGGGAGACATGGCAGGTGGAAGTGCAGCAACCGGTGCATTGTCAGGTGGCGTAAATGAATATGTGATGGGGTATCTGACCAAAACCAAAGGCAAAGACTGGGTACAGGAACACCCGGATACCGTACAATGGATCAGCGCTGGAGTAGGAGCCACTATAGGAGCCTCTGCCAAAGATATGGCTACAGGGGCCAATGTTGCTCTAGATGCCTCTAAATGGAACTATTTAGGCTTTGGCATGGATACCACACCATTGCTAAAGAGAACGCTGAAGAGTAAAACCGGACAAGCACTTTCTGAAGAAGAGTGGAATAAAATCCGTTTTGACCTGATACGTATAGCAGCGGAAGCAGACTTATTTGGTGCAGAATCTGATCAATTAGAAATAGGTAATGAAACGGCTAAACAGAATGTACGAAATTATTTAGTTGGCAAAGGCTTTACAATTGACAGTACAGAGGAATTTATTACTGGCTATGATAGCTGGGTAAGAGATTTGCAAAAACGCATGAACGGTATTCCTATGTTTAAAGGACTACCACAAGTAACTGTTATTGCCCCTAAAATAAAAGACGATAAATTAGATATACAGGATGTAGCATGGGATAAGAGTCGAGATATCCTAACATCAACCGGTCTATCCTGGGGCGCTGCTAATTGGTATGAAGCAGAGTACGGATATTTAAGCCGTAAAGAGGCAGAACAAATCGGACAAGAAATGAGCAATGCAACCATGAAAGCGTGGGGAAGCATTGCCTATCTGAAAGAGGTTTGTGGTAACCATAAACGGTACAATTCTTTTGAAAATGCATTGCGGGCAGATGCCTATGATACATTGCCTATTTCTGCAGGAATTGTTGGTACTAAAGTAGGAGGAATGTTTGGTGGTGTACCAGGGGCATTTATTGGAGGAGTTTCTGCTGGTGGAATAGTAACAGTTTATGTTAAATATCAAAAGATAAAATGGGATTTAGATGAGAAAAATGCCAATAATGCCAATAATGCGTCACAGAAAGAGGGGGATTAGTATATGTTACACACCACTTTGTATGATGCAATATTATGTATTCTTTGCATATACTTAATCAAAACCTATATATTAAAAAAGAATTTGTCAAGTAAAGAAAAATTTATTATAGAGCATTCATTTCCATGGATTCGAATACCTATTATTTGTATCATGGCTGTAGGAATGCTTTATATCATAGGAAGTGATTTATTATTTTGGAACTCTGAATATTATGATTATGCAGTTAGTCTACAGTTTATAATTTTCTATTTTGTTGCAATTGTTGTTATCTACCAAAGATATAAATATGGTCCCCGAACGTCCAGATATATGGATGAAACTAGAGAGGGAATAAATGGAATTATCGCATTATTTTTAATATTTCTTTTAATGTATATTTTTTCTTAAGTAGGTAAAAAGAAGATCTCTGCTTCATGGACTACTGGGTGGTATCTCTGCCAAACTAGGTGGAAACAGTATCCTGTCCGGTGCAGCCTCCGGAGCCACTATGGAAGGCTTGCAACCCATGCTTGACACCTTCCTGAAAGACCATCCGGAAATGAGAGAAGAAGTAGCCAGCCTCATCGGCTATACAACAAGAAAGCTGCTTGGTGGTGATGAAGAAACTGGTTCTACTGTGGCATGGAATGGGACAAAGTTTAATTGGCTGAATTGCATCATTTACTGGAACAGAAAATGCGTAAAAACAGCTAAAAAATCTCATCCCTCGAAGTGAAGCACAGACCCCATGCCCGCCCACTGATCGGCATCCGTCTCACAACAAAAATACCTCCCTATGAGCTAGTCACAGGGAGGTATTTTTTATTTTTCTGCCGCTTTCCGTTCCAGCAGCGGATCGGTGTGGTTCACCACGTTGTCTTCCGTGATGGTGCATTTTACGACGTCCTTCATGCCGGGGATCTCATACATGACTTTCTGCATGATCTTCTCGATGATCGCGCGGAGGCCGCGGGCGCCGGTATTGCGCTCGATCGCCTGGCGGGCAATGGCGTGGATGGCAGCGTCTTCGATGACGAGCTCTACACCGTCCATGGCCAGCAGCTTCTTGTACTGCTTGACGAGGGCATTCTTCGGTTCGGTCAGGATCTTGACAAGGGCTTCTTCCTTCAGCGGGTGAAGGGCGACGATGACGGGGAGACGGCCGATGAATTCGGGGATGAGGCCGAATTTCAGGAGGTCTTCCGGCTGGACCTGCTGGAGGAGCTCGTCCATGTCTTTGTCTTCTGCTTTCTCGATATCGGCACCGAAGCCCATCACGCTCTTGGTGA
This sequence comes from Fusicatenibacter saccharivorans, assembly GCA_963597545.1. Classification (GTDB taxonomy): domain Bacteria; phylum Bacillota; class Negativicutes; order Veillonellales; family Dialisteraceae; genus Dialister; species Dialister saccharivorans_A. Next base: position 6,988 of record CAVBQN010000065.1, on the reverse strand, counting down.
GACGGCTGTCGATGACTTTATCGAGGCCGGCAAAGGCGCCGCCGCAGATGAAGAGGATGTTGCTGGTGTCGATCTGGATCATTTCCTGATTCGGATGCTTGCGTCCGCCCTGCGGCGGCACGTTCGCCACGGTGCCTTCCAGGATCTTCAGAAGAGCCTGCTGGACGCCTTCGCCGGAGACGTCGCGGGTGATGGAGACGTTCTCGGTTTTCTTGGCGATCTTGTCGATTTCATCGATGTAGATGATGCCGCGCTGGGCTTTCTCGATGTCGTAGTCCGCGGCCTGGATGAGGCGGAGGAGGATGTTCTCGACGTCATCACCGACATAGCCGGCCTGTGTGAGGGTAGTAGCATCGGAAATCGCAAAGGGGACATCAAGGTAGCGGGCGAGGGTCTGGGCAAGGAGGGTCTTGCCGCTGCCGGTCGGCCCGAGGAGGATGATGTTGGATTTCTGCAGCTCTACGCCGTCATCTTCGCCTTTGAAAAAGAGACGTTTGTAGTGATTGTACACGGCGACAGCCAGCGCGATCTTGGCATTGTCCTGCTCGATGACGTACTGGCCGATGTATTCTTTGATCTCTTCCGGTGTAGGCACTTTGGTGTCAGCGGGTTCTTTGCCCTGCTTTTCTTTGTTTTTCCGCTCTTCCAGAAGAATGTTATGACAGATGTCAATGCATTCGCTGCAGATGTAGACGCCGGGGCCGGTGACCATGTTTTCGACTTCGTCGCTGGATCGGCCGCAGAAGCTGCAGATCTTCGGTTCTTTATCTTCTCCGTTCACGGTCTTTCTCCTTTATTTCTGTGTCACTTTCGCCAGCTCATTGCGGGTGAGGATGTGGTCGATGAGGCCATAGTCCTTCGCCATCTGGGCTGTCATGAAATTATCGCGTTCGGTGTCGTTTTTGATGGTTTCGAGGGACTGTCCGCTGTGCTTGGCAAGGATGCCGTTCAGTTCTTCGCGCAGGCGGAGGATTTCTCTCGCATGGATTTCGATCTCGGTCGCCTGTCCCTGTACGCCGCCCAGCGGCTGGTGGATCATGACATTCGCATGCGGGAGGGCATAGCGTTTGCCCTTCGCACCGGCGGTCAGAAGGACGGCCGCCATGCTGGCGCAGGAGCCGATGCAGATGGTGGAGACGTCCGGACGGATATACTGCATCGTATCATAGATCGCAAGGCCGGCGGTCACGACGCCGCCGGGGCTGTTGATGTAAAGGTGGATATCTTTGGAAGGGTCTTCGGCTTCCAGGAAGAGAAGCTGTGCAATGATGACATTGGCCATATGGTCTTCAATCTGGCCGTCAAGGAATATAATGCGATCCTTCAAAAGTCGGGAATAAATATCATAGGAGCGCTCTCCGCGAGCGGTCTGTTCGACAACAATCGGTACATATGCCATGTGGTAACACCCTTTCTTTTGGATAAATGATAGTGAATAACTGGTAGCCAGGGACTAGGGATTAGGGATTAGGGATTAGAAATTAAAAGTGACTGGTGACTAAGGATATCGCCGCCATCTATACTCTGCAGCGCTTAGATCCTTCGACTCAGTTCTCATATTTTCAGATAAGCTATATTTTCTAACATACGACGTTTTTCTCCGCTCAGGATGACGAAATGCGCCTTACCGGCACTTCTCACGCCTCACTCAAGAGCAGAGCTTTCATACACAATCTAGCCACGGGCTACCCCTATGTCAATTCATAAAATCGAGATCGAGATCAAGCCTTTCCCCAATTTTCCCATATGTTCGAAAGAGACGCCGGTCATCCCCGCGTCTCTTCCAATACACACTGCCGCAGCAGTACTCATTCAATTTTCTAAAGGATTATTCCTTTTCAGCAGCCATGATGGTGTCGATGATTTCAGCTTTTTTCGCTTTGGATTCGATGGCGATGCCTTTTTCCTGTGCGTAAGCCTTGAGATCCTTGACGGTCATAGCATTGAAGTCTTCTTCGGTCTTCGGAGCTGCTGCTTCTGCAGCCGGAGCTTCTTCTGCTTCTTTCTTGTCCGCTTCTGCCTTTTTAGCAGCGCCGTAGATGAAAGCAGCTGCTTTCTTGCGAAGAACGGAGTTGATCAGCATGTTCACGCGGCCTTCTTCTTTGATGATCTTCATGACATCTTTCGGGTCAGCGTTGAACTGATGAGCCATGCTGTAGACTTCCATGGAGAGGTCCTGGTTCGTTACATCGAGTTCTTCTTTTTCTGCGATGGTTTCGAGGACAAGGCCCTGACGAACCTGTTCTTCAGCGGTCTTTTCGTAGTTCTTGCGGAGCTGTTCTTCGGTCTGGCCGATGTTCTTCAGGTAGTCAGCGAGCTTCATGTCTCTGGATTCGAGGTTCATGGAGATTTCTTCGACGATTTCATCGATGCGCTGTTCGACCATTTCCTGCGGGATGTCGACTTTGGCATTGGCTACAGCCTGTGCTACGAGAGCTTCGTGGTAGGCTTCTTCCGCCTGCTGGATAGCCTGCAGCTGCATCTGCTGTTTGACAGAAGCCTTCAGGTCGTCCATCTTATCGAACTGGCTGATGGATTTTGCGAAAGCATCATCGAGAGCCGGGAGCTGTTTGCGTTTTACATCATTGATGTGAACTTTGAATTCTGCTTCTTTGCCTTTGAGAGCATCGACGAAGTAGGTTTCCGGGAAGGTGACCTTGACTTCTACATCATCGCCTGCTTTATGGCCTTCGAGCTGTTCTTCAAAGCCCGGGATGAAGCTCTGGGAGCCGATTTCCAGCGGATAGGTCTTGCCTTCGCCGCCTTCGAACGGTTTGCCGTCTACGAAGCCTTTGAAGTCGATGACAGCGTAGTCGCCTTTCGCGAGGATGGCGCCTTCTTCTGCCTTTTCGAGACGTGCGCTCTGTTCAGCTGCTTTTTTCATTTCAGCTTCGACCTGCGCATCGGAAATTTCCGGTTCTTCATGGGCTGCTTCAAGGCCTTTGTATTCGCCGAGTTCTACTTCCGGACGTTTAACAAAAGTAGCGGTGAACTTTGCGCCTTCGGTTTCAGAGAAGAGATCTTCCTTCACATCTGCCTGGGTGATCGGGATGATTTTTTCCTGCTGCATAGCTTCGGTCAGTGCGCCATTGATGACGATGTCTTTCGCTTCAGCGACGACAGCTTCTTTGCCGAAATGCATTTCCAGGACTTTGCGGCTTGCCTTGCCTTTACGGAAACCCGGGATTCTGACCTGATTCGCAATGCGAGCTACAGCCTGCTTGAATCCTTTCTGTACAGCTTCTGCCGGCAGTTCAATGGCGAGAGATACCTTGTGCTGATCCAGTGCCTCTACTTTTACGTTCATAAAAATTATTCCTCCTTAAGTCGGTTTTTCCGACAATATTGAACCATTCTTTTATTTTTACAAAATACGCTAAATCGCAAGATATATTCTACCACACTTGTTTAGAAAATACAAATTTTACGTTTCCTTGATTGCTTTTCTCTATCTCTGACAGTATGATAGAGGAAATATAAAAACGGGTTCAGGGTTAACCTGTGGGGCGGCTCGCCCCTTGATTGGGGATGAAAGCTCTGCTCGAATTAGGAATTAGGAATGAGGAATGAGGAATTAGGAATGGTGGTGCGGCGCATAAAAACAGGGAAGCACCGCGGAGTTTTGAAACTAGCGGTTTTCTCGTATCGCAAACCTAATCCCTAGCTACTCATCCCTAGCTACCAGTCACTAGTCACCAGTCACTAGTCACCAGTCACTCCCCATTCCCCCAATTAAAGGAGTATCCCATCTATGAAACTACTACTCGAATTATTTCTCATCTTTGCCAAGATGGGCGCCGTCACCTTTGGCGGCGGGTACGCGATGCTGCCCATTCTCCAGCGCGAGATCGTAGAGAACAAGCACTGGGGCAGCGAGGAAGAGCTGATGGATTACTATGCCTTGGGGCAGGTCACGCCCGGCATGATCGCGGTGAATGTCGCGACCTTCATCGGCTGCAAGCTGAAAGGCTTCTGGGGCGGCGTCTTCGCGACGCTCGGCGTCATCACCCCGTCCATGATCATCATCACGGTGATCGCGCTCTTTCTTACGCAGTTTGAAGAGAATCCCTATGTCATTCACGCCTTCGCCGGTATCCGTGCCTGTGTCTGCGTCCTCATCCTGGACGCCGTCGTGAAGCTCGGCAAGAAGTCGATCAAGGATAAGCGCACAGCCGCGATCTTCATCGGCATCCTTCTCATTGCCCTCTTCGCCCCCTTCTCGCCTGTCTTCTCTGTCGTCCTCGCCGGCATCGCGGGATACTATCTGATGCCGAGGAGCGCGAAGTGAGCGGCGCTTAGGGAAGCACTGATTCAATCGCTGTCAGATTTAATCAGCGTTTCCTTAGATCCTTCGACTCAGTTCTCATATTTTCAGATGATCCATATTTTCTAACATACGACGTTTTTCTCCGCTCAGGATGACGAGAGACGCCGCACCTTCACTCCTCACTTCCAACTCCCCCTAATCCAATCCCTAGTCCCTAATCCCTAGTCCCTAGTCCCTAATCCCTAGTCCCTAGTCCCTAGTCCCTAGTCACTAGTCACTAGTCACCAGTCACTAGTCACCCAAAGGAGCATCCATCATGATCTGGCTTTCCATGTTTTGGGAATTCTTCAAGACCGGTCTCTTCGCCGTCGGCGGAGGGCTCGCAACGCTTCCCTTTCTCTATGATATTTCTGCACGCACCGGATGGTTCAGCGCGGAAGACATCGCGAATATGATCGCGATCTCAGAGTCCACCCCGGGGCCTTTGGGCGTCAATATGGCGACCTACGCCGGTTTTCAGGCGCTTGGCATTCCTGGTGGCATCTTCACGACGCTCTCCCTCACGGCCCCCGCGCTCATCGTCATCACGATCATCTATGCGATGCTGACGCGCTTCCGTGAATCGGACGCTGTGAAGCGGATCTTCTACGGCCTGCGCCCTGCCTCCACCGCTCTCATCGCTGCCGCGGGTCTTGGCGTTGCGAAGGTGTCTCTCTTGGACACCGCGCTGTATGAAAAGAGCGGCTCGCTCGCCGCCCTCTTCCAGTGGCCGGCCATTCTCCTTGCCATTGCGATCTACTTCGGTCTTAAGAAATATAAAAAGCACCCTGTGCTTTACATCGCGATCAGCGCTGTCTGCGGAATCGCATTCGGGCTGTAAAAGAAAAAGGATGCGCCGAGAAATGCTTTTGCATTTCGCAGCGCATCCTTTTTTATCAGGCTCTCAATATCGATTTCAGGAAGGCCTTCGTTCGTTCGCTCTTCGGGTGATCGAAGACTTCCTCGCTCGTCCCTTCTTCCTCGACGCGGCCATCGACCATGAAGAGGATCTTGTCTGAGACAGACTTGGCGAAAGCCATTTCATGCGTCACGATCGCCATGGTCATATTCTCATCCGCCAACTGCTGGATGGTCTTCAAGACCTCGCCCGTCAGCTCCGGATCGAGCGCGGAGGTCGGTTCATCGAAGAGCATGATCTCCGGGCTCATCGCGAGCGCCCGCGCGATGGCGACACGCTGCTTCTGACCGCCGGAAAGACTGCCGGGATACATGTCTTTTTTATTGAGCAGGCCGACCTTGCTTAAAAGATCTTCCGCGATCGGCTGGATCTCTTCCCTCTTCATGCCCTTCACGTAGATGGGAGCGGCCATGATGTTATCCAGCACGGTCATGTGCGGAAAAAGGTTGAAGGACTGAAAGACCATGCCCATCTTGGCAAGGATCTCCTTCGTTCTTGCTTCGCTCGCATAGGTGACCTTGCCGTCTTTGTCCTCGGCAAGAAATTCTCCGTCGACTGCGATCGAGCCGCCCTGAATGGTTTCCAGATGGTTCAGGCAGCGCAAAAGCGTACTCTTGCCGGCCCCGGAAGGCCCGATGATGGAGATGACTTCGCCCTTTTCCAGTGTCATGTCGACGCCGTGAAGGATGGTGAGCTTGCCGAAATCCTTCCGGATGTTTTTCATTTCAATAAAACTCATGTCCGTCCTCCTTATTCTTCATATACCGCATAGCGTTTTTCCACATACGTCAGGATTTTCGTCAGGATCGCGGTGCATACGAGGTAGAAAACGGCTGCCACAAGGAACGGCATGGTATCGAAGTCACGCTGCACGAAGGCGCGGGTGACACGCATGAGGTCATTCATCGCCAGAATGTAGACGAGCGAGGTATCCTTCAGAAGGGTGATGGTCTCATTGCCGAGCGGCGGGATGACACGCTTCACGACCTGCGGCAGCACGATATGCCACATGGTCTGCCTGTAGGTGAAGCCCAAGACCTTTGCGCCTTCATACTGCCCCTTCGGGATAGACTGGATGCCGCCTCTGAAAATTTCCGCAAAATAAGCCGCATAGTTCGCCACGAAGGCAAGGATCGCCGCCGGGAAATCACTGATCTGCACATTCAGCATGAGCGGCAGCCCGTAGTAGATGAACATGATCTGCAGCATGAGCGGCGTGCCGCGCATGACGTAAATATAGATCTCCGCGAGCTTGCGGAAAACAGCGACTTTGGAAATGCGGACCAGTGCCAGCAGGATACCGATCGGCAGCGAGAGCATGATGGTGATCAGAAAGATCTGTGCCGATACGCCCAGCCCGGCAAACATATTCGGCAGAATGCGAAGAATGTAATCCATAAAATACTCCTTATAAAACCAGTGTCATATAGAATTATCATACACTGATTTCATCCTTTTAGCAAGATAGAGAAATGAAATGGCAGAGCCATTTCATGGGGATCAGGGTCAGCCTCTATGGCGTGCTGCCCCTTGCCCCTGAATGAAAGCTTTGCTCAAGTGAGGAATGAGGAATGTTGGAAACATCAAACGGGAACCCTGCTCTCCATGAAACCTTCAGGAATCGCCTTGTTTATACTCAGCGTTTCCTTAAGATGAGCGTTGTTACGCTTCTTCTATCCCCTTCTCTTGGAAGGGGGGATGAGTAACCCATCCCGCTTCTCCCTCCTTCCTCTGGAAGGAGGTGGCGCGTAGCGCCGGAGGTT
>CAVBQN010000064.1:0-12227 GCA_963597545.1 Fusicatenibacter saccharivorans | reverse complement strand
ATTCCTCATTCCTAATTCCTCATTCGCGCAAAGCTTTCATTCATAATCAGTGGACGGAGCCGCCCAAGGGGCTAACCCTGAACCTGCTTATATTTTCCCGATCGCCACCGATACGACGCCTTCGGAGTAGGGGGCGATGTCATAGGGCTGGTAGATGGCGTAGACCACACGGTTCTTGCCGACGTAGAAATTGGTCGGGAGCTCTGTCACGGCATGGTCATCGAAGAGATGGATGTTCTTCTTCTTCGCGGTCACCTCGATGCACTGGTTCACATCATAGACCGTGAGGGCAGGAAGGATATCCTTCAGAGAGAGAAGGTCACCGGCGCTGTTCCAGGTGAGCCCCTTGGCGTATGTCTCGCCATGCGCGGCGCCGGCGCGGAGCGTCTGGGAGATGAGGACGATGCTCGTGATGCCCTGCGTGTTGTTGATATAGTTGCCGATCATTCCTTCATGCCATGTCATCCAGCCGAGCGTCTTGCCATATTCATTCTCCTTGCGGAGAGACGCGGTGAAGTCAGCCTTCTCGCGGCCGATGACAGCATTCACCTTGCCGGCATATTCCGCATTGTTGGCCTGCGAGAGAAGATAGGGCGTCTTCATCACCGCATGGTCCGTATCGAAGGCATCCGTGCGAAAAGCGCCCGAGCGCTCCTGGGCGGATGTCCCCAGTCCCGGCCAGAGTGAAGCCTCCGCAGAAGGCATCGCGAAAAGAAGCGCACCGGTGAGCGCGAAGATGGAGAGATACTTTGTGAGTTTCATGGGAAAGCCCCCTTTCTTTTCTTCATTATAGCATAAAAAAGGTGCAGGGTTGAGGGGAGCCCGTGGGGCGGCTTCGCCCACTGATTATGAATGAAAGCTCTGCTCGAATGAGGAGTGAGGAGGGAGGAATTAGGAGTGAAGGTGGCGGCTTCGCCGCGAAGTATATATGAGGCGATGCCCGAAAGTGGCATTCAAGTCATTTGAGATTTCTAATCCCTAATCCCTAATCCCTAGCTACTCATCGCGGCTTTCAAACGGAATCAAAGGGCAGCACGCCCCACGGGTGAACCCCGAACCCTTTTTTATGCTACAATAAATTAAATACACCATCATTTTTCCAAGGAGGCCCCACTATGAATCCACGGGAACGAATCGAAGAGAGAGAATACGATGTCCTGTCGCCGCGCGCCTTTCATGTGAAAGAGGCGAAGCGGATGCATGCGGAAGCGAAGGACCCGCTCCGGACGGACTTTGCGCGGGATCGCGACCGCATCCTCCACAGCAATTCCTTCCGGCGGATGAAGCACAAGACGCAGGTCTACATCGCGCCGCAGGGCGATCATTATCGGACGCGGATGACGCACACCCTCGAGGTCGCACAGATCGGGCGGACGATGGCACGCGCGCTGTCCCTGAATGAAGACCTCGTGGAAGCGATCGCGCTCGGGCATGATCTCGGGCACACGCCCTTTGGTCATGTGGGAGAGCAGGCGCTACAGGAGATCTATGGCCACTTCGAGCACAATGAGCAGAGCGTTCGCATCGCGGAGAAACTCGAGCGGGACGGCGCGGGACTGAATCTGACGCTCCCTGTGCTCGACGGCATGCTGAACCATTGTGGGCCGCTCCAAGCACACACGCTCGAAGGCAGCCTGATCAAGTATGCCGATCGCATCGCCTACCTCTGCCATGACTATGAGGATGCGGAGTCGATGGGTCTTATCACCGCAGCCGATGTGCCGGAAGAAATCCGCCGCCGCATCGGGACGACGCACTCCTCTATGATCACTGCGATGGTGACCGATGTCGTGGAGCATTCGATGCAGGATGAGACGGACGGCATCCATATGTGTGAGGAGGGTGACAGGATCCTTTTGGATTTCAGGAAATTCATGTTCCGCGCCGTCTATATGTCGGACAATCTCATCCCCGATCGCAATCGCGGAAGCCATGTGGTGAAGATGCTCTTTTCCTACTACACGGAGAGGGATAAATCAGGGGCCTTCTACGACCGTCTCCCCGAGAAACAGCTCCGCCTCGCCGAGGGCGACATCCCCCGTGCGGCCGTAGACTACATTTCAGGGCTCACCGATAATTTCGCCATCAATCTGTATGAGGACATCTTCGTGCCAAGGTATTGGACATTTAAAAAGGGGTGACTGGTGACTGGTGGCTAGTGACTTGAATACTGCTTTCGGGTATCGCCTCATATGTATTCGCGGCGAAGCCGCCACCTTCATTCCTCATTCGAGCAGAGTCTCATCCATAATCAAGGGGCAGCACGCCCCCAAGGGCTTACCTAGGACCCATTTCCCCTGTTTGACAGTCCGCTTCATTTGCGATAAAATATTTTCTATACATTTAAATCTATCGATAACAGGCGACGGATAGAGACGGCGCGCGTGGACGGGAAGAAAAGGGGTTTGTTATGGAATTTCAGCCAAGTTACAAAGAGTTTGCACTGATTTTTAAAGCGCTCTCTGATGAGACGCGACTGCGGGTGATCGATATGCTGTCATGCCGAGAGATGTCTGCCTGCGACATTCTTTCGAATTTCACGCTGTCGCAGTCGACGCTGTCTTATCACATGAAAATCCTGATCGAGTCCGGCGTGGTGAATGCGCGCCGTGAGGGCCTCTGGACGAAGTATCGGATCAATGATGAGACCTTCAACAAGCTGATGGACTTCCTGCCTGAGCTGTACAAGCTGAAAGACAAATGCATCTGCCAGCAGATCAAGTACTGCAAGGCGGAAGCACCGGAGGAAGGGAAAGACGTATTTGGTAACTAAAAGACGCGCCGCTAAGCGGCGCGCTTTTTTGATTATTCTTGGTCAATGACATTTCATATGATATACTAGGCTCGTCACACTGCAAACCCCTAGACATGCAATTTGCGTGACAGAAGGGAGGTGCACTATGAGCGTATTGGAAACATTCATTCTCTCGGTCGTAGCAAGTGTAGTTGCATACTACATCTGCAAATGGCTTGATCGGTAAAGAGACAGCGTGTGATAAGCCTGAAGCTTAGTCTTGTGCTTTGAACAAGAAGACCCCCCACGAGCCCTAGTCATCTCGTGGGGGGTCATTCTTTTGTGCACTATGAGGTATTGGAAACCTTTCTGCAAAATTATTGTAGCATGATGGAAATGCAGGGTCAAGGGGGATTTTCTGGGAAACGCCTCTCCAAAATCCATGGCGTTTACGGATAGGTTAAACAGTTTCTGAAGGCTCAAAAAGTTCACCGGTTTCTTATCTTTCGTACATATCGTATATCCTAAAACTCCGCGGCGCTTTCATATTTTTATGCGCCGCACCTTCCCCGCCATCCCCTCAGAACCTATAGAACCTGCTGAACCTCTTTCGCCCGCAATCAAAGGGCGATACGTCCCACAGGCTACTCCACCCCCGAATCCTCCATCTTTTTCCCTCGCGGCATTTATTTCATGCTATAATAAAGACACATCGTTCAATAGTGTTTTCCCAGGAGGTAGAAAAGAAGATGGACGACGGCCACATATGGCTTGAACTGATTATCATTATCCTGCTTGTTTTAGGCAATGCGGTATGCTCTCTGGCGGAGATCGCCATCGTCGGAGCGCGCAAGACGAAGCTGCAGGAGCTCATCGACGAGGGAAATAAAAGCGCGGTGTATGCGCTGCGCCTTGCCGAGGAGAAGGAAGAGCTTTTTGCGACCATTCAGGTGGGCATCACCACCATCAGCATCATCACGGGTATGTTTTCGGGGGCGTCGCTGGCGGGGCCTTTGGCGGGTGAGATGGAGAAGATTTCCTTCCTCGCTCCGTATGCGCGTGAGGTCAGTATGGTGACGGTGATGGTACTGGTCACCTATTTCTCGCTCATCATCGGCGAGCTGGCACCGAAGTGGATCGCCATCGCGGTGCCGGAGAAGGCGGCGTGCGTGATTGCGCGTCCGATGATCATCATGGCGACGGTATGCCGGCCGCTGGTGTGGTTTTCCACATGGTCGACGAAGATCGTGGTCGGATTCCTTGGCGTGAAGATGGGCGGCGAGCAGCCGGTGTCGGAGGAGGAAATCAAGGTCCTTCTGCAGCAGGGGGCGCGCCTTGGCACATTCGACAAGGAAGAGCCTGAGATTATTGATAATGTTTTCGAACTGAATGACCGCACGGCATCAGACTGCATGACGGCGCGTCCGCAGCTTGACTGGCTGGATCTGGAGGATGAAGAGAAGAAGATCTGGGCGGATATGATGGAGTCATCCCACTTCCGCCTGCCGGTCGGCAAGGGTTCGCTGGATGATTTCAAAGGCCTTGCGGATGTGTCCGAGATCCTGATCGATCAGCACAAGCATCCGGGCAAGCCTTTGAAGGCGTCGGTCATGGATACGATCCATCAGCCGCTTTTCATTCCGGAGACGCTCATTCTGACGAAGCTCCTGCAGCTCTTCCGCACGCGCGGGGTGCATGAGGCGATCGTCATCGATGAGTACGGGACTTTGTCCGGCCTCGTGACGCTGCATGATGTGCTGGAGGAGATCGTCGGGGATATGCCCGGAGACAAAGAGGATATCCTGGAAGAGCAGAATAAATTCATCCGCCGCGGCGAGCATGCCTGGCTGGTGGAGGGTCTCTGCTCCATTGATGATTTCCGCGAGCATTTCCATATCGAAGGGGAGCTGCCCGGAGAGAAAGAGGCCTACTACAAGACGCTCGGCGGTTTCCTCACCTACCTTCTGGGCTACATCCCGAAGGAAACGGAGAAGGTCACCTATGGGCGCTTCACCTTTGAAATCGTAGACTGCGACAACAGGCGCATCGACAAGGTATTGGTGACGGAAGGCACGGCTTCCGCAAAGGAGTAAAAAATGGAGACAAAGAACTGGAAGGAAACTCTCGCGGCCATGAGCCAGCGGATCGATGAAGACCGCGCATTCCTGCAGAGCTACATGCTGGATCCGAGCCTGGATAATCGACCGGCGGAGGAAGAACGCCTGAAGGATATCATCGCTCTTGCAGGCGAGATGGAAGAGATCCTGACCGACCTGATCGAAAAGGGCGGCGAAGCAGCCGTCTCTCTGGATACGGATGAGGGCGATATCAATATCGAGTACAAGACCCATACGCTGGGACGGCCCGATGGTGAAGATAATATCGATGGCGACTGGGAAATTTCCGAAGAAGAAATGCACCCCGCCGGTGAAGAGCTGACGCTTCCAGAGGAGGAAAGGCTCATCTCCGCCAAGGTCAAGAAGTGCAAGAAGCACAAAAAAGGCAAGAAGGATAAGAAAAAGAAGAAAAATAAAAAGTAAAGGCAAAGGGGACTTGGCTGGGGCTGGGTCCCCTTTTGTGGTTTAGAGGGGAGGGGTAGCCCGTGGACGGGGCGCCCTTTCGGGGATGAAGACTTTGGTTGAATGAGAAATTAGAAATGCGAAATGGTGGTGCGGCGCCAGATCCTTCGACTCAGTTCTTACTGTTCCGCCTTTACATGATCGAACATCCGACATTTCACGCCGCTCAGGATGACGAAATGCGCCGCGGAGTATAAAGGGGCGATGCCCGAAAGTCGTATTCAAGTCACCAGTCACTCGCGGTTCCTAATCCCTAATCCCTAGCTACTAATCCCCAGTCACTAGTCACCAGTCCCCAGTTACCCCAAAGGAGGTCCACTATGAGAAACTATCACTATGCCAAGAAAGGCGAGGTCATGTATCACACGGGTCTTACGAAGGAACAGCTGGCGGGCGCGCGCTACGCTGTCGTGCCCGGAGATCCGGGGCGGGTGCCGGGGCTGGCGAAGGCGCTGGATCCGTCTGCCGTTTTTCTCACCTCGCATCGCGACTATACGAGCTGGCTTGCCCGCGTCTCCGGTGAGCCGGTGCTTGTCATGTCGACGGGGATGGGCGGGCCGTGCATGAGCTTTGCTGTGGAAGAGCTGGCGCGTCTCGGGGTCACGACCTTCCTCCGTGTGGGGACGACGGGCTCTATACAGGAGGGGCTTGAGCTGGGCGATCTGGTGATCGATCGGGCTTCTGTGCGTCGCGACGGCGCGTCGAAGGCCTATGCACCCGCGGAGTATCCGGCTGTGGCGGATATGACGGTGACACTGGCGCTCATGAAAGCGGCAGAAAGTCTCAGGGTGCCGTATCAGGTCGGCATCTCCGTCTCAACGGATTCCTTCTGGCCGGGGCAGGAGCGCTATGACAGCTTCTCTGGCTATGTCAGGACCTCGTATCAGGGGCTTCTCTCTGATTTTCAGGCGATGGGATGTACGAATTTTGAGATGGAAAATGCGACGCTCTTCACGCTGGCGAGCGTCATGGGCCTTCGTGCCGGCTCTGTCTGCGGTGTCGTGGCGAAACGGACGGAGAGTGAATCCATCGCACCGCCAGAGGTGTATGCGCTTGCAGAGGAGCGCTTCCAAAAGACAGTGAAACGGGCGCTTGAGATGCTGATCGGGCATTTCATGGTGACGCTGTAAAAAAGAGCATCCGCATAGCGGGTGCTCTTTTGGGGTGCATACGTTTATGCTTCCGAAAGGTTGAATGCAGAAAATAAGATCTGCGCTTTATGTTTGTCCTCATAGGCTAAAAGGGGCTGAAGGTTCGAAAGGCTCACGGGTTTCTCACCTTTCGAGAATACCGCATATTTCAAAACTTTGTGACGCCGTTGGTTTTTATGCGCCGCCCCCATATTCCTCACTTCTCACTCAAAAGCAGAGCCTTCATTGGCGATCAAAGCGCGATACGCCCCAGGGGCTGACCCCAAATTCCCTAGCCACTTCCTTCTGTGTTCGTTATAATAGGATAAAAGTGAGCAGTGACTGTCCTCCAGTCACTGCCATGATTTGTGGGATTACCATTCCGAAGGAGTACCAACCTATGTACGAAGAGACCACCATCGCGGCGATCGCGACCAGCCCGGGTGAGGGCGGGATCGGCATCATCCGCATTTCCGGCATGCAGGCGGCGGATGTCGCAGACCGCGTATTTCATACGAAGAAGATCAAGAGTTTTCATGAAGCGGAGCCGTACCGCATGTATTTCGGCCGTGTCATGGAAGGGGATCGGCAGGTGGACGAGGGGCTCGCCGTCTATATGAGATCGCCGCATTCCTACACGGGCGAGGATGTCGTGGAGATCCAGATCCACGGCTCGATGGAGGCGCTCCGCCAGACGCTCTCGCTCGTTTTGGAAAAGGGGGCCGTCCCCGCGCACCGCGGTGAATTCACGAAGCGGGCCTTCCTGAATGGCCGCCTCGATCTGTCGCAGGCGGAAGCCGTGATGGATATCATCGAGGCGAAGGGGGCGGCGGCGCTCTCGCAGGCAGAAAGCCATCTCTCGGGCGCGCTTTCCTCCTTCGTGCGTGCTTCGCGCGACCAACTGAAGGATCTGATTGCCAAGCTCGAAGTCACCATCGACTATCCGGAGGAAGACCTGGAGGATCTCACGAATGAGGAGATCGAAGAGGGGCTTTCTGCCATCGATTCATCGCTTCGGAGCCTGCTCTCTCGCTCCGAAGAGGGGCGCATTATCCGCGATGGCCTGCGCACGGTGATCGTGGGCCGCCCGAATGCAGGGAAATCGAGCCTTTTGAATGCGCTTTTGCAGGAGGAGCGGGCCATCGTGACGGACATTCCCGGGACGACGCGCGACACCATTGAGGAGTCCATCAAGATCGGCGGTGTGCCGCTCATCCTGATGGATACAGCCGGCATCCGTGAGACGGAGAACAAGATCGAGCGCATCGGCATCGAGCGCGCGAAGAAGTCCATGGAGAAGGCTGACCTCATCATGGCAGTCATCGACAGCTCTCGCCCGCTCTCGGAAGAGGACCGCGCACTGCTCACCTCTCTTCGCGGAAGAAAGGCGCTTGTCATCCTGAATAAGTATGACCTGCCGCAGGAAATCGAGACGAGAGATGTGAAAGTGCTCGCTGGGGATATTCCGGTCGTGCCGATCTCCGCTCGCTACGGCAGCGGCATGGCCGAGCTGGAGGAGGAGCTCCATCATATCACGCAGCATCAGGATGTCTCCGCGGGCCGTGAGCTCTTCTTGACGAACCTGCGGCATGTGGATCTGGTGAAGAAAGCTCTCGCGGCCGTCCGCCGCGCCGAAGAGTCCATCCGCTCTGGCATGCCTGCGGACTGCATCGTCATTGATGTCACCGAGGCGTGGCATACGCTGGGGGAGATCACCGGAGACACGGTGGATCAGGAACTCATCAATTCCATCTTCGAAAGATTCTGCGTGGGGAAATAAAGGTTGTCTGGTTCAGGGTTCGGGGTTCAGGTTGCGCGAAGGGGACACCGCACAACGTTATCCCGACCGAAGTGGAGGGATCTCCATGACAGGCAGGAAATCGACGTATGTTTGGTGACGGGAAACGAGAGGTATTGAGGATGCTACCAGGGCACAATCTTCGATAACCGTTATGCAAGAAAGATTTCTCGACTACGCTCGAAATGACGATACGAGAGTGCCGCTAATCTCACAGCCAGCGGGCATCGCCCATTATATATTTGCGGCAAAGCCGCTACCACCATTTCTCATTGTGTTCACCCCGAACCCTGAAGTTTGAAAGCGGGGATTAGGGATTAGTGGCTAGGGATTAGGAGTCTCGAGTGACTAGTGACTGGTGACTTAAATGCCACTTTGGGGCATCGCCCTATTTATACTCCGCGGCGCATTTCGTCATCCTGAGCGGAGTGAAATGTCGGATGTTCGAAAATGTAAAGGCAAAGCAGTGAGAACTGAGTCGAAGGATCTGGCGCCGCACCAACTCTGTTGAACCTTCCGAACCCTTAGAACCTGTTGAACCCTCCAACCCGAACCCCGAACCCCCCAACCTTCCTCTATTCTTTCTTTGAAATGGACGAAAAAATTTTATATAATAAGACTTTGGAATATAAGCAATCAACAAGTGCAGGAGAAGAGCTCCTGCGAGGCAAAGAAAGAAGGATACCATGTATCTCATTGATACGTATGATGTGATCGTCGTCGGTGCAGGCCATGCAGGCTGCGAGGCGGCACTTGCGGCAGCGCGCATGGGGATGAAGACGCTGCTCACCACGATCTCTCTGGAAAATGTCGCCATGATGCCATGCAATCCGGCGATCGGAGGACCGGGGAAGAGCCATCTTGTAAAGGAGATCGATGCACTGGGCGGCGAGATGGGCATCGCAGCCGATGCGACAGCCATCCAGATGCGCATGCTGAATCTCGGCAAAGGGCCGGCGGTCTACGCGCTCCGCGCGCAGTCGGACAAGAACAAGTACCACACCTATATGAAGAAGGTGGTGGAAAATACAGAGAATCTCGACCTGAAGCAGGTGCAGGTGATGGATATCCTCGTGGAAGACGGGGCATGCGTCGGCATCACGACCGAGCTTCATGAAGAGTACCGCGCGAAGGCGGTCATTCTGGCGACGGGGACGTACCTCGACAGCGAGATCATCATCGGTGAGACGATGTACTCCGGCGGCCCGAATGGCATGCGTCCCTCGGTCGGTCTGTCAGAGAATCTGAAGAAGCACGGGCTAAAGATCCTCCGCTTCAAGACCGGCACGCCGAGCCGTGTCGATATCCGAAGCCTGCATCTGGATCATATGGCGCTCGAAAAGGGTGATCCGATGAACCATGCCTTCTCCTTCATGAATGAACGGGAGGACAGGAATCAGCGAAACTGCTGGCTCACCTATACCAATGAGGAAACGCACCAGATCATCCGTGATAACCTGATGCGCGCCCCGAAGTATGCGGGCAAGATCCACGGTGTCGGTGCGCGCTACTGCCCGTCCATCGAGGATAAGGTCGTCCGCTTTGCCGATAAGAAGCGTCACCAGCTCTTCATCGAGCCGGAAGGCCTTGATACGAATGAAATGTACGTCCAGGGCATGTCGACGTCCATGCCGATCGACGTGCAGTACGCCTTCCTGCGCACCATCCCGGGGCTCGAGGATGTGAAGCTCATGCGTCCGGCCTATGCGATCGAGTATGACCTCTTAGACCCGCTCCAGCTCTATCCGACGCTCGAGGTGAAGAAGCTCCCGGGCCTCTACTCCGCGGGACAGGCGAACGGCACGAGCGGCTATGAGGAAGCCGCGGCACAGGGGCTCATGGCCGGCATCAATGCGGCGCTCAAGATCAAGGGAAAAGAGCCTTTTATCCTCGCTCGCCACGAAGCTTACATCGGTGCGCTCATCGATGATCTCGTCACGAAGGGGACGAATGAACCGTACCGCATGATGACCAGCCGCAGCGAGTACCGCCTGATACTCCGTCAGGACAATGCGGATCTTCGCCTCACCGAGAAGGGCCATGACATCGGCCTTGTGACAGAAGAGCGCTACGCGCATTTCCTTTCCCGCAAAAAGGCCTATGAGGAAGCGATGGCTTATATCCGGACGAAGCGCTTCACGCCCAAGGCGGCTGTCAATGCAGCGCTTGCAAGCGTCGGCTCTGCTCCGCTCACGACAGGCATCGGCGCGGATAAGATCTTAAAGCGTCCCGAGATGACCTACCAGACCATGGTCGATGTCCTTGGCTGCCCCGTCTTCGATCCGGAGGCCGTCGAGGAGATGGAGATCACGGTGAAGTACGAGGGCTATATCGCCCGTCAGGAAGCCGCCGTCCAAAAGGCTGCGCGCATGGAAAAGGAAAAGATGCCGGAAGATATCGACTATCTCCATCTGGACGGCATCTCCATCGAAGCCCGCCAGAAGCTCGATCAGATCCGCCCGCTCTCTCTGGGGCAGGCCTCCCGCATCTCCGGCGTCTCTCCGGCGGATATGTCGGTTCTGATGGTCTACGTGAAGCGAATGAAGGGAAATCGGTGACTAGTGACTGGTGACTAGTGATTAGGCTGATGCTGCATCTACCCCCTTCCTCAGGAAGGGGGATGCCCGAAGGGCAGGGGGTTGGCCGAGGAAGGCGGGATTCGCGGTTTGCATACCGCAAGCGAGCATCGCCCTATTTATACTCCGCGGCGCTTCTGATTTTTATGCGCCGCACCACCACTCCTAACTTCTAACTAGAGTGAGCGAGAGGCTTTCAAGCGCAATCAAGGGATGCCCCGCCCCACGAGCTAACCCTGAACCTTGAACCCTGAATCCTAAACCATGAACCCATATATCACCATTCTCAAGTAATTTTGAAAGGGAAATCAAAATGACAGTTGCAGAAATGATGGAAGCTCTGGGTCTCGCAGCGAATGAGGACGCGGCGAGAAAAATGACAGAGTACAATGCCATGCTGATGGTCATGAACAAGAAAGTGAATCTCACCGGCATCAAAGACGGGGAAGAGAGTCTCATCAAGAACATTTATGACTCCTTGACCGTCTATGATCCGGCCTATTTTCCGCAGAATGGCCGCGTACTTGACCTTGGGACAGGCGCCGGATTTCCCGGCGTGCCGCTCGCGATCCTGCGTCCCGACATGTACGTGGTGCTCGTGGACTCCATCCAGAAGAAGCTCACCTTCATCGAGGATGCCTGCCGCGAGCTGGGCATCCGGAATGTGAAGTGCGTTCACATCCGTGCAGAAGAAGGCGGCCGCCGCAGAAAGACCCGTGAATCCTTCGACGTCGTCACCGCCAGGGCCGTGAAGGCGATGCCCGTGATCTCAGAGTGGGCGATGCCCTTCGTCAAGGTCGGCGGCGTTTTCTGTGCCATGAAAGGGCCCGGTGCGGAAGAGGAGCTCAAGCAGGCAGGCCGTATCCTGCGTGAGCTCCATGGCACGCTCGAGGAGAAGAAGGAGCTCACCCTTCCCGCCGGCGACAAGCGCGTGATCCTCTATATCAGAAAGACCGCGCCCTGTCCCAAGACCTATCCCAGAAAAGTAGGCATCGCAGAAAAAAAGCCGATCATCGGAGAATAAAGAAGGGGCTGTGAAGAAATGAATTCTCATTTCTTCACAGCCCCTTTTTGGTTGCTTTCATTTGGTTCAAGGTTCAGGGTTCAGGGTTCTCGTGGCGGCTTCGCCGCCTTTTTTAGAAGATGGTATTCTCGTATCGCAACCTTCCCCTCGAGGGGAAGGTGCCCCGCAGAGGTAATGCTATTAAGTTAAGAAAATCGTTAGCTACGTAATGTCTTGCTTCCCCCTTCGGGGGAAGTGCCGAAGGCAATAGGGGCATGCTAGCGGTATAGCGTACTATGTTGAATAGTCTGATGCTATTGATATCCCAACACTTTCATGCAATACCGCTACGTAGCCCCCCTCATCTCACTTCGTTCGAAATGGCGTCTCACTGGATTTTCGCGTCG
>CAVBQN010000063.1:0-12254 GCA_963597545.1 Fusicatenibacter saccharivorans | reverse complement strand
TGGGATAAGGTTTCCCGGTCACTCCTATGAGAGCTGCAAGTCCCCCGCGGCAGATGGAACGCGAAAATGAGATGATCGTTATTTCACATCGCCTTTTCTAAGGAAACACAGATCATTTCGCCAGCTTTTCTCCCGCTGCGATAATATTTTCGATCACCATGGTCGTAGTGACGCTGCCGACACCGCCCGGAACCGGTGTGATGGCTCCGGCTTTTGCCGCAACGGCTTCATAATCCACATCCCCCACGGTCTTTCCATCCACGCGGTTGATCCCCACATCGATGACTGTCGCGCCTTCCTTCACCATGTCAGTGGTCACATAGTTGGCATGACCGACGGCTGCGACAAGGATATCTGCCTCTCTTGTGATAGAGGCGATGTCCTTCGTATGCGAGTGACAGATGGTGACGGTCGCATTCTTCGAAAGGAGCATCAGAGAGACCGGCTTTCCGATGACATTGCTGCGTCCGATGATGACGGCTTTCTTCCCATCGATCGGGATCTTGTAGTGATCCAGGATCGCCATGACGGCGCGCGGCGTACAGGCGAAGAGGCCTGCCTTTCCCGCAGTCAGACGGCCTGCATTCGTCTCGGTGAGGCCGTCGACATCCTTATCCGGATTCATAAGAGCGATCATTTTCTCTGCACTGATGCCTTTCGGGAGCGGCATCATCATGAGGATACCGGTGATCTCCTGATCCTCACTGAGATCTGTCACAAGAGAGCCCAGCTCTTCTTCTGTCACATCATCAGAGGAGCGGAAGATTTCTGCATCAATGCCATAACCCTTGGCGACCTTCTGCATGAAAGATGCGTACATGGCAGACGGCTTGGAGGATCCAGCCAGAATGATAGCGAGCTTGGGTTCATAGTGCTTCTCACGCAGTTTTGCAAGGCGCAGGGCGAGCTCTTCTTTCAGAGCAGCCGCCGTTTCTTTTCCGTCTAAAAGTATTGCCATCAGAAGAGCCCCGTGATATTTCCTTCCTCATCCACATCGATCTTCTCCGCAGCCGGACGGCGAGGAAGCCCCGGCATGGTCATGACCTTGCCGGTAAGAATGACAACAAAGCCAGCGCCTGCAGCAATGCGTGCTTCTCTGACATGGAGCGTGAAACCCTCCGGCGCCCCGAGCTTGGTCGGGTCGTCGCTGAAGGAGGCCGGCGTCTTGGCGATGCAGACCGGGACATGGGCAAATCCCATCTCTTCGATGTGCTTCAGTTCCTTGGCAGCCGCCGGATCGTAAGCGACATCCGCTGCGCCGTAGATTTCTTTCGCAATGGTTTCGATCTTGTCTTTCAGGCTGCCTTCCAGATCGTAGAGGGTGTGATAGTGTGAGCCCTGTTCGATGGCGGAGAGGACTTTTTCTCCCAGATCCAGGCCGCCTTTGCCGCCTTCGGTGAATACATTGGACTCTGCCACTGCGACGCCGACTTCCTGGCAGGCATCTTCGATGACTTTCTTCTCTTCTGCGGTATCAGAGGGGAACATGTTCAGCGCAACAACGATCGGCAGGCCAAATTTCTTCAAGTTGGAAATATGGCGCAGGAGGTTCGGCAGGCCTCTCTTGACTGCTTCCGGATCGGATTCTGTGAGTTCATTCTTCGCTTTGCCGCCATTCATCTTGAGCGCACGGATGGTTGCAACAAGGACAGCTGCGTCCGGCTTCAGACCGGCGAAACGGCACTTGATGTCAAGGAACTTTTCAGCGCCGAGATCGGCACCGAAGCCTGCTTCCGTGATGACATAGTCGGCAAGGTGCAGCGCCGTCTTCGTCGCAAGGACAGAGTTGCAGCCATGCGCGATATTTGCAAATGGGCCGCCGTGGATGAAGGCCGGGACATGCTCAAGCGTCTGCACAAGGTTCGGCTTCAGTGCATCCTTCATAAGAGCCGCCATCGCGCCTTCCGCATGGATGTCGCCCGCCGTGACAGGCGCATTGTCATAGGTGTAGCCGACGATGATCTTGGAGAAGCGTTCCTTCATGTCGCTGATCGAATGAGCCAGACAGAGGATCGCCATGACCTCCGATGCGACAGTGATATCGAAGCCGCTTTCTCTTGGTACGCCATTCGGATGACCGCCGAGGCCGACGACGATGTGGCGGAGCACGCGGTCATTCATATCCATGACACGGTTCCATACGACGCGACGCGGATCGATGCCGAGTACATTTCCCTGCTGGATGTGGTTATCCACCATAGCAGCGAGAAGGTTGTGTGCAGCAGTGATCGCATGAAGATCGCCCGTGAAATGAAGATTGATATCTTCCATCGGGACGACCTGAGAATAGCCGCCGCCGGCAGCACCGCCCTTGATGCCCATGCATGGACCAAGGGATGGTTCACGGAGACAGATCATCGTCTTCTTGCCGAGCTGAGACAGAGCCTGCCCAAGGCCGACTGTGGTCGTAGTCTTGCCTTCACCGGCCGGTGTCGGAGAGATCGCCGTCACAAGGATCAGCTTGCCATTCGGTTTTTCTTCCAGTTCTCTGGTGAATTTCAGAGAGACCTTCGCCTTGTAATGGCCGTAGTTTTCCAGTTCCTTTGCCGGGATGCCGATGCTTTCACCGATTTCAGTGATCGGCTTCATTTCAGCTTTCTGTGCAATTTCGATATCGCTTAACATGTGGATCTCCTTTCAAAAAACGACATGCTCTCACAATGACTTTCCATTTCATTATAGCATAGGTGGATGGGGCGTGTGCCGGGGGATGGCAGCACTGATTTTTTCTAAACAAAAACCGTCTGAGCAGAAGTTCTGCCCAGACGGTCGGCGTTTCAGATAGTACAGTACCCGTGGTCATTTCCACTTTACTCCGTCAGCCCTGTCCCATCTCCATGTTGTAACCCTAGACTACCATGGCTCACCAGCTATGTCAATGGTACATTATTGAGTGATAGATCTCTCATTCACTGCAATGCACCCACACGGTATCTCCTTTCTTCACATGGATGCCTGCGCCGGGGCTCTGCTTATCCACGAAGCCGCTTCCTTCCGGCGCAAAGCCAAGACCTGCTTTGGTGAGCCATTCCCCTGTGTCTCGCATAGACCAGCCATAAAAACTAGGCAGAGGGAATTCCCGCTCCGCTTCGGAGGGCAGCTTCGGCTTATTCGTCTCAATGGATGGGGTGACAGGTTTAGCATGGTTCTCACTGTCTTCGATCGTCGGGACAGCCAGGTAGCGCATGATCTGTGTCATGGCTTCTTTGAAAACCGGAGCCGCGACTTGCCCGCCATAGTACGTACCCGTCGGCGTATCCAAGACAACGAGACAGATGGCCCTCGGATCCTCCGTCGGGCCGAACCCGCAGAAGGAGGCGATGTACTGGTTCTTGAGATAACCGCCGTGCTCTGCATCGATCTTTTGCGCGGTACCTGTCTTGCCTGCCATATGATAGCCCGGTACCTGGGCATTGCTGCCGCCGCCCTCGGAGACCTCCTTCTCCATCATGTCCTTCACTTCAGTGGCGACCGCTTCCGTGATCGGCTGTCCGATCACTTCCTTTTCCGTGACTTGATAGTCACTGCCGTCGGCATTTTTGATTGAAGCGATGATATGGGGCTTCACCATCTTTCCGCCATTGGCAAGGGCGCTGTAGGCCTGCACCATCTGAAGGGGCGTGACTGCGATGCCCTGCCCGATGGACATGGTCGCAACGTCAATAGGCCGCATGTTTTTCGGCTCAAAGAGAAGTCCCACGCCTTCTCCCGGGAGCTCGATACCCGTCGGCCGTCCGAATCCGAATCGCTTCGCATAGTCGGTCATCGTCTCACCACCGGTCAAAAGACCGACATGTGCAAAGCCCGTATTGATCGACCACTTGATGATATCGACGAGACGCACGTCACCGTAAGATTCTTCATTCCAGTTCTTGATGGGGTGACCGGATGCCCAGACCACACCCGGGTCATGCCAGACGCGCTTCGTATCGTAGGTCCCGGCCGAGAGTGCCGTCGCCGCGATGATCGGCTTGAAGGTAGAGCCCGGTTCATAAATATCGGCAACGGCACGGTTCTTGAACTGCCGCTCATCCGCTTTTTCGAAATGATTCGGATCATAGGACGGCTGATTTCCCAATGCCAGGATCTCTCCTGTCTTCGGATCCATGACGATGATGATGCCGCCCGTCGCATGGGTCGTCTTCATCGCACGGTCAAGCGCACGCTCCGCATAAAACTGGATATTCTGATCAATGGTCAGGTACACAGAGCGTTCCTTCTCCGCCTTGAATGGAGTAAGTACTGACTTCAGGATCGGATTTCCCCTGGCATCCGTCAAGATCTGCTGCTTATTCGAGCCGCCGCGGATGAGACTGTCAAGCGACATTTCAAGACCGTCGAGCCCCTTGTCATCCATCCCGACAAAGCCGAGAACATTCGCCGCCATGGAGCCATTCGGATAGAAACGACGGCTTTCATCCACGAAACTGAGGCCTTCCCATTTCCTTTCCCTGATGAGATCCTTTACCTTGTCCGAGTCTTCCGGATCCATCGTGCGCTCCAGCCATACGAAGCTCGTATCTCGCGAGAGTCGTTCCTCGATGTCTTTCTCTTTTTTGTGCAGAATCGGTGCCAGCGCCTTAGCCGCTTCTTTGGGAGAGACATTTAGCATTCCCGGATCGCCATAAAGAGACTTCACCATGATGGAAAAAGCCATTTCCTTCCCATTCCTGTCATAGATCGTACCGCGCGGTGAGTAGAGCGTCTGGCTCCCCTCCGTCTGATTCATCGCCATCTCTTCATAGCGGTTGCCTTCGATGACCTGCACCCAGAAAAGACGCAGCACAAGAAGAGCCACCAAAACACTGATGGCTTTCGAGATGTTGACGCTTCTCATGCGCATTTTATTTCTGGGCTGTCCCTGGTTCATGCGAGCTCCTTTCGTGAAATGGGGTGAATGGGGTCAATGGGTTCTACGGGTTCAAGAGGTTCAAAGGGGTTGGTGCGGCGCATAAAAATCAGAAGCGCCGCGGAGTATAAATAGGGCGATGCCCGAAAAGTTTCTGGAGAGCAGGTTTCCCGTTTGGGCTTTCCTATCACCGACCGATGAACCGCGAATGACAAAGATTTCTCGGCAACGCTTTCAATGACGATGCGAGAGAGTCTGATATCTACCCGTCTCCCAATCCCCAGCCACTAGTCACTAGTCACCAGTCCCTTCTAATCCCTATGTCTTTTCGCAAATCGCAGTGCCGCCTCGTGAAGCGCTTCTTCCGTATTATCCAGATCGCCATTCTGCACGCGGAAAAGCAGATTATTCATGCCCTCTGCGACATGCGGAGCAAGAATAGCAGGTACATCCTTCGGATAGTGCAGCTCCTTGCTGGTAACAGGCATACGCCGCGAGAGCTCTGCCATATAGTTGCCGAATGCTTCGTGACCTTCTGTCGCGGAAAGAGGTCGTCCGCAGCCAATGATGTCCGCCTTGCAAAGGTCTTTGAGATGGAGAAAGCTCTCCGCCATCGCTTCAGAAGAAGAGAATACATGGTCTCTTGCGAGCTGGCGTACCCATTTCTCCGCATCCGCTTCCGGTGAATTGGCGAAAAAATGAAAACGCATATGATTCTCCACCAGCCAGACCACCTCTTCCGTGAAAGCAGGAGACCGGCGATAGCGCGTAAGGATATCCCTTGCCATCTCAGCCCCCTTCTTATCATGGCCATAGTCCGTGAGCCGGCCTTTCCGTATCGCGCGGATCCCCGGCATCCCCTTGGCTACATCATGAAGCAACGCTGCCCAGCGTAAAAGCAGCTCCGGGCTCACCGCCTCAAGCACTGCCAGTGTATGATACCATGCATCATACTTATGAAATTCCTTTTGCTGCGGCAGCTCCACCAGATGAGAAAGCTCAGGCAGAATGGGGACTTCCATATATGCTCCCTTTTCCTTGATGCGGCAGGAGCAGCGAGCGAGGCCGCTTCGTACCAGAAGATCCATGCCGCGCGCAGCATGCTTCGAAACGAGCAGCCGGTCCATCTCCTGGCGCACACGTTCAAGCGACAGCCCCGAGACCCGCGGGAAAGCACTCTCCATCCCCTCTACCAGCGAGCTGTCCGCCATAAAGTCGAGCTGAGCGGCAAACCGGCAGGCGCGAAACAGGCGCAACGCATCCTCTGAGAAACGCTCTCCTGCATCCCCTACCGTCCGAAGACGCTTCCTCTCTATATCCGAAAGTCCGCCGAACTCGTCATAAAGACGGCCGCTGCGATCCATTGCCATGGCGTTCACCGTGAAATCGCGGCGCATCAGATCCTCTTTCAGTGTCTTTGCAAAAAACACCTCACTCGGCCGATGAGCATCACTCCCATACCTCTCGCTGCGGAATGTTGTCACTTCGTAATTTTCACCGCCCAGGACAATGATGACCGTCCCGAACCGGCGTCCGCCGCCATCGATCGCTTTCCAACCACGCAAAGCAGCGATAGAGAGCATTTCCTCCGGACGCGCCGATGTGGTGATGTCCCAGTCATGCGGCACCTTTCCCATCGCAAGATCGCGGACGCACCCGCCCACGATATAGCCCTCTTTCCCCGCTTCTTCCAGTGCTGCGAGGATCTGCCTGGCTCCCTCATCTATAGCGCGCCCCCGCTCATCACAAGAGCAGGAAGTAAAAGAGCTCTTCGTAAAACAGGAAGAAATCCGATGCAAGAGTCCCACGTGTTTCACCTTCTTTTTCGTATCATTGATTGTATTATATACTCTATCAGAAAGAAGGGAAAGGGAGCAAGCCCCGCTCATGGCGTTGCGCCCTCGTTCTTCCCGAGTCAAGGACGCACGCTCCCTCAGTCAGACGAGGCCGAAGAAAATCCACGGGAATCTCTCTCTTTTCTCCCATCAGCCCCAGTCAAAAAAGGATGCCTTTCGGCATCCTTTTATTCATCCCTGTTGGGATGTTTCTTCTTATACATCCGATGCGACACACAGCCGCCGATCAGCAGAAGGAACAGCAGGATGAAACGCGTGCTGTGCTCCTGAAAATAAATGAGATCATGTCCCAAGACCACCTCGATCACGACCGAGGGGATCTTGCCGATGAGCGTCGCCTTGAAATGCTCCTTCGATGACAGCTTCGACACCACCGCGACCGCCGTGAAGAGAATATTCGGCGAATAGGGAATCGCCCTCGTAAGTATCATATGCTTCACGCTGCTGTACTTATCGAGCTTCTCGAGCATATGCCGCTTCTCGATGAAGCTTCTCGCTTCCTGCCTGAAGAAGATACGCCCGATATGAAAACTCAGCTCGATTCCCAAGACTTCCCCCAGCCAGGAGATCACCAGTCCCGGAATCAGACCAAAAAGAGCTCCGTTCACTGTAAGAAAGGGGATCGTCGGGATCCCGAAGACATTACAGAAAATCAAAAGCCCAATACTCACCGCAAAGGCTCCATAGCCAAAAGAGGAGATATAATCACCTAAGCCATCAATATCCCCCGCCAGTGTCAGCTGAATCGTCTGGTCATAAAATTCCGGGTAGTACGTCTTCATCACGAATACAGAGACCGCGGCCGCAATGACCAGGATCAGTACCCCGATGAATTTCTTATATTCATCTATCATGCCTCTACCCTTTGGCCGCCCATAGATCCAGAGGCATCACAGCAGGGCAGCGTCGCGGCGATACATGTATATAAAGATTTCTACAAATATTTTTTACAATTAGTCTTATACATTATAATACATCGCACGGAAATATGCCAATGTAGAGCGCAAACTATAATGAGCCCAATGTCAAGACCGCCGAAAAAATTTTTAAGCGTGTTTTTGAATAAAGGTATAAATGGTGTTGTTTCTGGGCTTGATTGATTTACCTCATACTCATATCCGGATGGTCTTTCAGGAAGGTGTCAAACATGGGCTGCAAGCCTTCCATAGTGGCTCCGGAGGCTGCACCGGACAGGATGCTGTTCAAAGAGTCTTTCCCCTTGGCAATGGTTTCATAGACTTCTGCGCCATAGAGTGCTTTTAGCTGTTTATCTCTGGCATTGGAAGCCTTCTTTGCATAATCAATGGTATCTGCTAGTATGTCAGCAATTCCACCATTAGCAGAGACAGTGAGTCCACTCTTCTTGTATTCGTGCTTTTCATCACTGTGATATACATTGTCTTTGCTGGTGATGGTGACATTATTTCGTCAAGATATTACGGATACAATCCCAGTTCCTTTAGTTCTTGAATTCTAGGTTGTGCTTTTTCCTGCAACTTAATGTAGGCCTTTTGTTCTTCTGGTGTTAATTCAGCTGCGGAATAAGTCTGGGTGAATTGATTTTCATACTTTTCGTAGTTTTCAAGAGCTTCATCCAAATCTTTGCTACTTTTTGGGGAAATATTTTTATTACGCAACAAAGTAATATGAAATGGATCCGCATTTATAATCCAAAAACCATTTCGTCCAAGGACATATAATACCTTGTATTGATAAAACCACCCCATCTGTATTTCATAATCGTATACATTATCTTCTAAAGGCGTTGCGATAAAATCAGATCTAGTATCCGACTGTAATCCTGGTTGAATATCTGATAAAAACCATTTATGGGTATTTCTTGGCTCGTATTCATAGAGTATTCCTGTTCGAAGATGTGTTCCAAATGCAGCTATTGTATTATCATTACTTCCCATTGGATATTTAAAATCAATAAGTGCCCTGGCTGCACCGAATATGGCATGATATCCAAAAATAACCATAAGTAGCCATATAATTACCTTTTTCGGAGTTAATTTTTTCATCATTTTGGCTCCTTCCTATATATGACCCTTTATAGAAGCAGTCCAATTAATGAGAAGAGATAGATACATTGCCCTGCAAGCTGCCTACGGTCGACGCTTTCTGTAAGGTATCTGCTTCTTGGTACTGGTCGTTTCTCTTTTCTTTGCCGATGGTAAAGCCCAGTCCGCTTCCCATGAGGCCGCTCTTTTTTACTTGTTTACAAATCCCAAAATAACACGACAAGAAAAATAAAATATATTGAACCTCCAATCGCCACCTTTCCTTTAAATCTGTCTATTTTTTCCTTTTTACTAGAGATAGACGCACTTTTAAGTAAATATATTCCTTGGCAAAGACTCGACAATGCTAAAAGAAGTATCTCATAACAAAATATGTGTTGGCTTGGTAGAAAATACTTTTTACTTATTATCATGATTCCACCAAACAAAGCTAGTTCAAACCAGAATACCGATAGCAAAAAAATAGTAAAATACTTCATTTTCTGAGTATTTTTTACTATTTGATATTGTCTATAAGCAGCATAAATTCCAGATAAAATCCCACACACTAAAATGCACCCTTCTATATATATATCAACAAAGATATTATTCATTTTTTGGTTTCTCCTTAGTATCATTTTGTTCCTTTAATTGCTTATCTGTTGGAATTTTATTTTTTAGATTACTTTTTGCTAAATCACCAACCATACTTCCTGCAATAGTGGTGTCCTTTCCACTGGCAAAGGTCAGGTCTTTATTCGTCTAGATTTCACTCTTCTCATAGGTCGTCATAGGTCGTGGCATTTTCTTTTACATTTCTGGAAGAATCTTATAGAAAAAAATCACCCCTAAAAGCATAATGGCTTCTATTAAGATATATAGGTTTCTCCGTATTAGATTATTTCTATACTCACTATCAAACGGTTTATTTTTAAACTTATAGTCTAGTTCTGCTCTTTCTCTTAAACTGTCAGAAATACCAATAGCAAAAAATCCAATTGCCAAACAAATACCTACAAATAAATCAACTTCATCAATATACAAGAATTGCGAAATTTTTTCAATAAACACAAAGACTAATAATGTAATCATAAATCCAGAATAGGAGAAAATATGTTTGACCATAAATGCCGTTTCCTTGAAGTATTCTTGAGGAAAATTTTTTAAGCATTTCAGCGACATACGACAAATCTCAAAAAAAAGCAATACCTTTATTAGAATAATTTCATTCATAAAGATTTACCTCTTTTCTTAAATTTTTCTATCCTTTCTATGCTATTCTTTTCTTTTATTAATCCATTTTAGCAATAAACTGATATAAAAATACCACAATCAAAAACATAATAACTTCAATAGCAACACAAAAGTTTCTACGTTGTATATTTACTCTATACATTTTGCCTAAATCCTGTTTATGGTATACATAATTTAACTCAGCCTCTTTTTTTATTACTTGTAAAATCCCAATACTCGATGCACCAATAGCTAGGCAAAGATAGGAAAACAATCGCTCTTCTTCTATTTGAAAAATTCTAGCAATCATCTCAATTTTCAATAAAACCAGAAAACTTATTATCAAGCTTAAATAGCTTATCACATACTCCAACAAGTAAAATTTTTCTGAAGTGTATTCTTTAGGAAACCTTTTGAAGCATTTATATGTCATACGACAAATTTCGAGAAAGAATATTATTTTAATTAAATCCATTTCAGTCATAATCAATTACCTGCTTTCTGAAATCGATTTAATTTTTCCATGTGTTCTTTTTCTTTATCAGTTTTGGTATTTTTTAACTTATATTTCAATACAAGAGCATCAATAGAACGATTAGCTATAGCTGATACTCCTACGGATGCAATACCACTACTGAGAGATAACGTTCCAACAAAAGTGCTAATACCGATAGAATCCTTTGCCACAAATTTGGAATTTATCTCCTGAATGTTTTTTCTTAAACCTGTCATTTGTTCTATTGCACTCCTAAAAGAGAATACTTTAAAGCAATGACAATAGCTATCATTATAGCTTCTATAACTATTAAAAAATTTCTACGAATTATATTATTCTTGTATTCATTTTCCAGCTTTATTCCATAATTCTTATAATCTAAGATTGCCTTTTTTTTGATTGCTTCCAAAATACCAATTCCCGATACTCCTAACATCAGACAAATTCCTAGAAACATATTAAATTCAACAATATGTAAAATTACAGAAATCTTCGTTATAAAGAGTAAGACTAAAAAACTAATTATAAAACATGAATATGAAAAAGTGTACAGTAAAAAGTAGCTTGTTTCGTGAAAATATTCCTGTGGAAACTTATGAAAGCATTTCCAAATCATACGAAAAACACCAAAGAGTAGAATAACTCGAATTAAATCAATTTCAGTCATAGTTTGTCACCTTCTTTCTGAAATCGATTCAGTTTTTCCAAATTATTCTTTTCTTTATCAGTTTTCGTATACTGTAATTTGTACTTTAGGACATTAGAATCAATATACCGATTAGCTGCAATTGACAGTCCTATAGTAGTAATACCACCGCCAAGTGGTATAGTTCCCACAACAACTCCACCTAATAGTCCCACGGAATCTATGCCAAGAGCCAAATACCTATCTTTTCCACTATAATCTCTAAAATCCTGGGTAATATTCATAGTTCCGTTTGCAACAGAACCTATAACACTATATTTCCCAAGTGCCTTTGCCCATGAAGGTGCATATCGCTGATCCTTAACTAATTCCCATGGTAATCCAGCACTTTCCGCAATTACCCAATTTCGCACAGAGGCCCATCCATCAAAAGCTCCCATTCCCTTGTAGTCATAGTAGTCTTTTCCCATTAATTCATTTACTTTATCCCGTGCTTGATCTTCTAATGTTTTTTTGACATCCAATGGGATATTCGGACTAAAAGTAGGTATGCCAGAAGCATCAACACCTAGTAACGTAAATGGATTATTATCAACTTTTCCTACATCAGGATGGACTTTTTCATAATCTGATAAAAGTTCATTTGTATAATCATCTTGTAATTGGCTCTTCTTTCTGTAATATTCAGCCTCATCAGTATTCCCATCATTTTCTGCCTGTTTTATTTTTTGGGCATAATTTTCTGCATCTTTATGATTAATCCAGTTAAACTTTGTTCCACTCCATGCTGTAGCAGATCCTACGTCACCATCTCCACCAAAGAGCTTCCCTGTCGCATATCCGAAAATGCTAGCGACTTCTTCTCGCATGTCTGGGTGGTCTTTCAAGAAGTTATCCAGCAATGGCTGCAAACTTTCCATACCGCCTTCTGCCATGACACCAGACAGTACATTGTTCCCGCCTAGTTTGGCTGTGATACCACCTAAAAGCCCATGGAGCAAGGTTCTTCTGGTATCATTCTTGTCCCAGCCTTTTTCTTTGGCAATATCACCAATCTTTTCGGCTCCCAGTTTGGCAAATTCGTTAGCCAGTGCTTGTCGTTCTTGTACCTTCTCCTTGTCAAAAATCTTTTCCAACTGATTCAAGGTATTCTTTGTATCTCGATTAAGGT
>CAVBQN010000062.1:0-12344 GCA_963597545.1 Fusicatenibacter saccharivorans | reverse complement strand
TGCCAGAGCGATACAGAAATACTGATTAAACCGAAGCCACGGAGATAGTAATTATCGACAGTCAAATGAATTACCGAGGAAAACTTGACACTTACCACCATTTTCCCCTCATTTGCTTTTTCTTTCAGCTAATGATATAATTTATACAGAGGTATCGAAAATACCATAAACCCAAAAGCATAAAATATACAAATGCAGGCTTGCATTTTGGAAACTTTGCTTTTTCTCACAAGAGTTTTGAAAAGTCCATTTCCGATGGGCTTTTTATAGTAGAAAAATAAAAGGAGGCGAGAACGATGATGGGGATCGATGAACTGATGGATCTCACGATGTACAGCAGCATGTACCTGCTCTTTTACATGGCCTATTTCTATGTAGAAGGTGCGAACCTTCTGGTGCCGTGCCGTGTCAACGTTAATTTCAAACGGATCCTGTCTCGTTTTGCCTCTTTCTTCAGAGGTTTCATCGGCGCGGGGGGATGGAGAGCATCTGCTGCTCTCTGATCTTTTTGTGTACCTGTTTATTGCTTGGCTTGAAAGAGTGAAAAAGGATCGGAAAAGCAGCAGCCGTACCGGAAGCGTTGCCTTATGGGGCCGCTTCTTTCTATTTCATGCGGCGGTGGGGCGCGGATATCGTGCCTGCCTTTGGCTTTTGAATACGCCAAAGGATCCTTTTCTGACAGTGAGAAGAGACGCCGCAGGGCGTCTTTTTTGATGAAATCTCTGGAGAGTGAGCTTTGATGTACTCCTTAATCGAAGATATAAAGAAATTATTATCCGTGATGCTGCCGATCCTGGTCGCGCAGATCTCGACAGCGGGCATCACTTTTATCAATACGACCATGGCGGGGCATGCCGGAAGCGATGACCTCGCAGGCGTATCGGTGGGCGCGGGACTTTTCTATCCGCTTCTGGCTTCCATCGTGGGGCTGCTCATGGCGGGAACGCCGCTCATGGCGACGCTTCTTGGTGAAAAGAAGCCGGAAGGGCTTCCTTATGTGGTCCGCGGCGGACTTCTGATCGGGCTTGTGATCTCCTTCCTGTTCGGGGCAGCCTATGTACTTTTCATCGATGACCTTCTGACGTCGCTCACGCTGGAAGCGGAAGTGGCATATGTGGCGCGCTACTATCTCATGACGATGGTGGGCGTGGTCTTCTTCATTTCCATGATCGTCCCCCTTCGCTGTCTGACGGATACGGCAGGCTCGACGTCGACTTCCATGAAGCTCTTCCTGATGGCGCCGCCGGTCAATGCTGTATTCAACTATCTTTTCATCTATGGGCATTTCGGTCTGCCGCGTCTGGGCGGGATCGGTGCCGGTCTTGCGACGATGCTGACCTATGGTTTCCTTTTGGTTCTTTTCCTTATCGTCGTACTGAAGTCCTCTGCGCTCAAGGGGCATGAGATCTTCCATTCGATCCTCGTGAAGCGTTCTGACGTCAAGGAGTACCTGATCGTTGGTGTGCCGAGCGGACTTTCCATTTTTATGGAAATGAGCCTTTTCAGTCTGATCATCGTATTTCTTGCCCGTTATGGCACGGACACGCTGGCTGCCTACCAGATTGCGGATAACTTCGCTTCTATCGTCTACATGCTGCCCGTCTCCTGCTCGATGGCCCTCACCATCCTCATCGCGACAGCTGTCGGCGCGCATGATATCCCGCTCGCTCGCCGCTACAAAAAGGCCGGCTTTGTCGTGGCCCTCTCCGGAGCAGCGATGACGGCTGCGATGACGGTGCTTTTCCGCTCTTCCATCGGAAATATGTATACGAGCGACACGATCGTCGCCTCCATTGCCGGACAGTTCCTGATCTATAGTGCAGGCTGGCAGCTCTTTGATGCGATCTCCACTCCGATCCAGGGGATCCTCCGCGGTCTCAAGGATACGCGTGTCTCCTTTATTCTGATGGTCATTGCGTACTGGGGCGGCTGCTTCCCGATGAGCCTTTTCCTTGACCATGTGGTCGGTCTCGGAGCAGACTCCTACTGGCTCGGGCTGGTCTTCGGCGTCGGCTGCTCGGCCATGCTGATGATCCTGCGTCTCGTCTATGTGGAGCGTGTCATGGATAGAGAGGCCCTGCCTTCCTTTGCTTTCTTTATGCACAGGAAGATCACGCATCCTGCTGCCGTCCATGCCGTAGTGGCTTCTAATGTAAAGCAGGCGAAGGAGCTACTTGCTTTCTGGGAACGTGCTGAAGAAAAACTCGCTTCTCTGGTGCAGGACATCAAAGAAGCCGAGGTCGATATATTTACAGAAAACAGAAGGGTGCTTCCGATCGGTCTGTCTCTTCTGACGGATCTGCATTTATGCATCTTAGGCCATGCGACCCGGGCCTACATCCCTTAGGTACGATCAGGGGGATAGGGGCTGTGAAGAAATGAGGATTCATTTCTTCACAGCTCCTTTTTACTTTGCTTTCATTTGGTTCAGGGTTCAGGGCTCTCGTGGCGGCTTCGCCGCCTTTTTTAGAAGATGGTATTCTCGTATCGCAGCCTTCCCCTCTAGGGGAAGGTGCCCGAAAGGGGCGGATAGGGTGACTATGGCATGAAAGACAGCTGGGATAAGGTTTCCCGGTCACTCCTATGAGAGCTGCAAGTCCCCCGCGGCAGATGGAACGCGAAAATGAGATGATCGTTATTTCACATCGCCTTTTTGTTGGAGACTAAGGAAAACACGGATGACATCTGATAACGATTGAATCAGTATTTACTTAGAGTTTTATAAAATAAATACGAAACAACTTGTATTGAAATGCTCGCGGTCGTATAATGGGAATATCCAAGAGGCATGCTGAATAAAACCTTTTTGGCAGGCGTAAAATTCTTCCATGGTATCCCATGAAATAAGTAGGAGAAGAACAATGAAAAAAATCATTATAACAGGGGCAATGCTTCTCGCGGCAGGCTGTTTTCTCATGACGGGCTGCGGAGGAGACGCGCCGAAGCAGACGAAAAATGAGATCCATGTCGTGACTCATGCGAACTGGAATCCCTTCGAGTATATGGAGAATGGCAAGATCGTCGGATTTGACGTGGACCTCGCACGAGAAGCGGTGAAGCGCGCAGGGCTCACGATGGATCTCACCGATGCGGGCTGGGAAGCGCTCTTCGAGCAGATCCGCTCACATCAGGCGGACATGGCGATTTCCGGTGTCACCGTCACGAAAGACAGAGAAGCATCCTATCTCTTTTCGGCGCCGTATTTCCTCTCCCGGCAGGCGATCCTGGTGCGGGAAGGTGTGGATATCCACAGCGCGAAGGATCTGATGGACGGCAAAGAGATCGCTGTGCAGAACGGCTCGACGGGGCAGGAGGCGCTGGAAAAGCTTCTCGGAAAGAATCATCCCTCCATCAAGAAGACACCGATGTCCATCCAGATGCTGATCGGCGGGCAGGTCGATGCACTGGTCGGTGATGAGACGTCCGTGAAGTCCATCCAGGCGCAGTATCCCGAGGCTCATCTTTCGATCGTCTATGATGATGAAGCCTTCACGCCTGAGTTCTTCGGCATCCTGTATCCGAAGGATACGGGCGCAGAGCTCAAGAGCAAGATCGACAAGGCGCTCAAGGACATGATCGCTGACGGCACCTATGGAAAGATCTATGAAAAGTGGTTCAAGACGAAAGTCGATGAGGAGACGCTGGGAAAACTGGGGAACCGCTGACCCGGAACACATCATTTTATGATTCTGAGGCTAATCATGTCTGATTTCAAATTTTCCATCATTCAGGAATATGCGCCGTTTTTCTTATCCGGCACATGGCTCACGATCAAGCTCTCGCTGATCGCGATCCTCTGTGGATTTCTGTTGGGGCTCGTGCTGGCACTTTCGCGGATTTCTAAAAAGAAATGGCTGTCCATTCCATCACTGCTCTTTATCGAAAGTATACGCGGGACGCCGCTCCTCCTGCAGCTGCTGATCACCTACTTCGGCATCGTGCCGCTTTTCATGAAGAAGCCGGACGGTGTCCTTTCGGCCGCACTTGCGCTTTCCATCAATGCGGGGGCATACATTGCGGAAACGATCCGTGCGGGCATCCAGTCCGTCGATGTAGGGCAGGGGGAGGCCGCCAGTGCGTTGGGGCTTTCCGCATGGCAGAGCATGCGATATGTCATCCTGCCGCAGGCGCTGAAGTCGGTCGTACCGGCACTGGGCAATTCCTTCGTGAGCCTGATCAAGGACTCGTCTCTCGCCTCCGTCATTGCGACGCCGGAGCTCATGTACTGGGCGAATGCAGCGAATGCACAGTACTATCGCGTGTGGGAGACGTTCATCACGACAGCCGTCATCTATCTCTTTCTGACGGTCGTTACCAGTCGGATTCTTGCCAAATTGGAAAAGAACATGTGAGCATCTGCGAAGGCAGGTGCTTTTTTGACTGGTGACTAGTGACTAGAAGACATCAGACTCCCGTATCGTCATTGAAAGCGTTGCCGAGAAATCTTCCTTGCAGACCGATAAACGATGGATGTGTGAAAGCAGGGATGAGTGACTTGTGACTACAACTTCGGGCATCGCTTTATGCATACTTCGCGGCGCTTAGATCCTTCGACTCAGCTGCCATTATTCAGATAATCGTTTCCCTGACATACAACTTTTTTCTCCGCTCAGGATGACGAAAAGCGCCGCACCAACCCATTAGAACCTCTTGAACCCTTAGAACCCATTGAATCCGTTGAGCCTTTAGTCTTCTTCCCATGAATGCTATAATGATACATATCTATTCGTATTTCCAAAGGAGTCTTGTTATGATGCACAATGAACAGAAAGTGACGGACAGCATTTACTGGATCGGCGCAAACGATTTCGTGACGCCTCGCTTTGATAATCTGGTACCGCTCCTGCAGGGGATTTCCTATAACACCTACTTTATCGATGATGAAAAGACCTGTGTCCTGGATGGGATCGACAATGCATGCCGGGACATTTTCATGGATAACCTTTCGTACCTTCTGAAAGGCCGTGCGCTTGACTACATCATCATCAATCATATGGAGCCGGATCACAGCGGTTCGCTTCTGGCACTTGCAGAGGCACATCCCCAGGCGAAGATCATCGCTTCTCCGCAGGCGATCAAAATGTTCGAGCAGTTCTTCCATGTATCATTCAAAGATCGCACCATCCTTTCTGACGAAAAGATGGTGCTGGATCTCGGCGTGCACAAGCTCCGCTTCATCAAGGCGCCGATGGTTCACTGGCCGGAAGTGACATTTACCTATGATGAGACAGACAAAGTCCTCTTTTCGGCGGATGCTTTCGGGACATTCGGCGCGATTCACGGCTCCATCTTTGCCGATGCCGTCGACTATGCGGATGTGTATGGCACGGAAGGTCGTCGTTATTACACGAATACGACGGGCAAGTACGGCATGCAGGTGCTTTCCGTTTTGAAAAAGACGGCGGCTCTTCCCATCGACATCATCTGCTCGCTCCACGGGCCTGTCCTTCGCACGGAGAAGGACAAGGCGTATGTGATTGATCGCGTGAAGAAGTGGGCGTCTTTTACACCGGATTATACGTCGGCTTCCATCTTCTTCGCTTCTGCCTACGGTCATACCGCGATGGCAGCTACTCGTCTCGCGACGCTCCTCGGCGAGCGAGGTGTGAGAAATCTGAAGCTCATCGATCTCTGCGTGACCCCGGTGAGCGATGCGTGGGCGGAAGTGTTCCGCAGAAGCCACATGGTACTGGCAGCACCTACGATGAATATGTGCCTCAATCCGGCGATGGCAGCCTTCCTTCACGAATGTACGGCGATGGGCATCCAGAACCGCAAAGTAGCGATCCTGGGAAACAGCAGCTGGGCGCCCAATGTATCGGGCAAGCTCATGAAGGATATCGTCAGCACGTGGAAGAAGTGTGAGATCATCGAGGAGCCGCTCCACGTGAAGGGCAGCATCACCGGTGATGACGAAGATTTGATCTCCCTCGCAGATACGCTGGCTGCGGATATTCTTGGCAAAGAAGGCGCATGATGAAGAAATGGATCTCTTGGATGGCGGCAGGGGCGCTCTCCGCCGTATTGCTTCTCTCGGGCTGCGGAAAACCCTCCGTGCATGTCATGAAGGCCGAAGCCAGCCAGGAACCATTTACCCTGGAGACGAAAGCGGTGCCGGAGGCGCTTCATGTCGCGCCGGTCATTCCGTCCGTATCAGGCGGCCTTCTTTCCGATCTGCCTGATATCGGGACCACGGTCGAGGCGGGCGATGTCCTTTTCCGGATCGACTCCTCTCAGTATGAGTCGCAGGCGGCAGCGCTCGAGGCGAAGATCGCCGAGAGCGCTTCTTCGGCTCCGGCGGCCAGCTATGGCGGCGCGCCGATCGATAACAGCATGGAAGCCTCGCTTCTGAAGCAGGGCATCATCACCCGTGCAGAATATAACCGCATCAAGGGACGGAGCGCAGTGGCTGAGCCGGCCCCTTCCGGGGGCGGGGCGCAGGTGGATGGAAATCTGGCATCCGCACTGGCAGCCCTGCAGAAGACCATCGCCGGCTGCACCGTCCGTGCGCCGATCAGCGGGATCATTTCGCAGGTTTACATCGGAGATACGCACATGGCCATGGCAGGCAAGCCTGCTCTCGTCATCCGTCAGGATTCACCGGTGACGGCCTCCATCGAGATCCCGTCCAAACTGGATACGCTGATGGAACGCGCCAAGGATGACAAGACGCTGACGGTCACGATGACGGATGGCGATGAGATCTGGTATGGCGAGCTCAAAAAACAGCCGAACGAGGACGGCGACAAATACACCACCTACAAAGTGCAGGTGGATAACAGCGATGATGAGATCACCATCGGGAATGAATACAACATCCGCATCGAAAGCGGCAAGACCATGTCTTCCTACATGATCCCCAAGACAGCTCTGATCGGCGAGGACTCCGTCGCTGTTGTGAATGATGACGGGCTCATCGACATCAAGAATGTAGACGTCGCCAGCGAGATAGGGGGATTCCTGCTCATCATGGATGGTCTCTCTGAGGGCGACCGCGTCGTCACCGACCCGACGAAAGACCTCGAGATGGGCATGGAGGTCGATGTGAAATGAAATGGGAGCGCGCCGACTACGACACCGATCCCGTGACATTGGCGAAGAAGCTCATCGGCGCTGTCCTCTGCTGCCGCACGAAGGAGGGGCTGACTACGGGTCGCATCGTTGAGTGCGAAGCCTATGGCGGATGCTGGCGCGGCCATGAAGACGATGGCGCGCACTCTGCCAAGGGCATCACCGCGCGGACGAAGGTGATCTTTGGCGAGCCTGGTCATGCCTATGTGTATCTCATTTATGGCATGTATACCTGCCTCAATATCGTCTGCGAACCCGAGGGAATACCCGGCTGCGTCCTTATCCGCGCCATCGAGCCGCTCTCTGGCGTAGAACTCATGCGGCATCGACGGAAAGGGGCGAAGGGCAGGCTTCTCACAGGAGGGCCCGGCCGCCTGACGATGGCGATGGGCATTGACCGCTCCTTCTATGGGGAAGACCTTACAGGAAACCGTCTCTGGATCGAAAAGGGAGAGGGGCATTTCCCCGTGAAGCGCACCAAACGCATCGGTATCGACTATGCGAAGTATGGAAGAAATTTCCCGTGGCGCATGGTGCTGGAAGATAATATATATGTATCTAAATAAAGAGGGCAGCTCTAGGGAAATACGGATCACATCTGGCTCTGCGATCGAACCGGCGTTTCCCTGAGGCTGCTCTTTTGCGATGAAAGAAGTGCTTGCCATCGATGTATCCATGCATAGCAAGCTCTGGCAAAGACGATAGGCTATGCATAGAGCTTGCTTTTGTTTAACTTTTCAAAAGGATCCCATAAAACGCTCTCAAATGGCTGTGAGAGCGTTTTTGTGCTATAATAAGATATGTAATTGTTTAATTTACAGCGCACAAAGCGCTGTCTTTTTCGCAAGGAGACACTATGGATATCGAATGGAAAGAAGGAAAGATCATCAATACCCCCTTGGAAGGGCAGATGAAGAATTCCTACATCGACTACGCCATGTCGGTCATCGTGACTCGTGCGCTGCCGGATGTGCGAGACGGCCTGAAGCCCGTACATCGCCGCATCCTCTACGCGATGAGCGAAGCCGGGATGCTGCCGGGCAAGGCGTACAAGAAGTCGGCCCGCATCGTCGGTGATGTCTTAGGTAAGTACCACCCGCACGGCGATACCGCCGTCTATGAGTCTGCTGTCCGCATGGCGCAGGACTTCTCGACGCGCTACCCGCTGGTTGACGGACACGGGAACTTCGGCTCTGTCGACGGCGACTCTGCGGCTGCGATGCGTTATACGGAAATGCGTATGGCGAAGATCACCGTGGAAATGCTGCGCGACATTGACAAGAATACCGTCGATTTCATGCCGAACTATGACGGCTCGCTGCAGGAACCGCTCGTCCTGCCGTCCCGCATCCCGAACCTGCTCGTGAATGGTTCCTACGGCATCGCCGTCGGCATGGCGACGAATATCCCGCCGCACAACCTGTCGGAAGTGGTCGATGGCCTCTCTGCCATGATCGATGATCCCGACATCACGATCGATGGGCTGATGAAGTATATCAAAGGTCCGGATTTCCCGACCGCCGGTATCATTCAGGGCGTGAAGGGCATCGAGGATACCTACCGCACCGGCCGCGGCAGCATCACCGTGCGTGCAAAGACGGAGATCGAAGACATGGATCGCGGCAAGCACCGAATCGTAGTGACGGAGATCCCGTATCAGGTGAACAAGGCGCGCCTCATCGAGTCCATCGCAGACCTGCAGCGTCAGAAGGTCTTAGACGGCATCACTGCCCTTCGCGATGAATCCGATCGCAGCGGCATGCGCATCGCCATCGAGCTGCGTGCAGACGTTAGCCCGGACATCATGCTGAATAATCTCTTCAAACATACCCAGATGCAGGTGAATTTCGGCGCCATCATGCTGGCACTGGTCGACGGACATCCGCGCATCCTGAACCTGAAGCAGATCCTCTACTATTACCTGAAGCATCAGGAAGAAGTTATCACCAGAAGAAGCCAGTATGAACTCGACAAGGCCAGAGCCAAAGCGCACATCTTGGAGGGTCTCCTCATCGCGCTCGACCATATCGACGAAGTCATCAAGACCATCCGTGAATCCCGCACCGATGATGTGGCGAAGCAGGCTCTCATGTCGAAATTCGGACTTTCGGAAAAGCAGGCCATCGCCATCCTCGACATGCGTCTGCGTAAGCTGACAGGCCTCGAAAGAGACAAGCTCGAACAGGACTATAAGGACGTGCAGGAAACCATCGCTTACCTCGAAGACCTCCTCTCCTCCAGAGAAAAGATCATGGGCGTCGTCAAAGACGAGCTCCAGGATGAAAAGAAAAACTTCGGCGATGAACGCCGCACCCAGATCTCGGCCACGAAGGAGGACTTCACCCTGACCGACCTCATCCCGGATGAACCGATGACCATCACCCTGACGAAGCAGAACTACATCAAGCGCATGGACTCTGCGGATATTCGTGTCCAGAAGAAGGGCGGCCGCGGTGTCTCCGGCATGAAGATGAAGGACGAAGACTATGTCTGGAAGATCCTGAATACCTCCACGCACAACCGCATCCTCTTCTTCACAAACAAGGGCAAGGTCTACATGAAGACGGCCGTGGAATTCCCGAAATCCACGAGAACTGCACGCGGCAGTGCGCTCATCAATTTCATTCCGAATCTGGCCCGTGATGAAAGAGTCACCGAGCTTCTCGACCTCGACAATGTGCAGGAAGGGACGAAGTACCTCCTCATGGTCACGAAGAAAGGCTACGTGAAGAAGACGGAGCTTGCGGAATACAAGAATATCAACAAGAACGGTCTCATCTCCATCCGCCTCAATGAGGGCGACCGCCTTGCCGCCGTGCTTGCGATCACCGGTGAAGAGGAGATCATCCTTGGCACCAAGGATGGCATGGCCATCCGCTTCTCTGTGGATGACAGCGAGGTCCGCTCCATGGGTCGCGCCGCTGCCGGTGTCCATGGGATCAAGCTCGCGGGCGATGATGAGGTCGTCGGCGCATGCATCGCAGCGGATAAGGATATCTTCACCATTTCTGCGGACGGCAATGCGAAGAGAAACAAGGCCTCTGCCTATCATATCCAGAGCCGAAACGGCAAGGGCATCCGGAATTTCCGCCGCGGCTACGAGGTCGTAGCCCTTGTCGCAGCGGATGATAAGGATGAGCTCGTCGGCGTCTCCGAACAGGGCATCACCATCAAGACCAAGGCGAGCCAGATCGTCAGCAAGAAGACGAAAGCAGGGCAGGGCGTCATCCTCCAGCGTCTCGAGGATGGGGATCGCATCGCCTCCATCGACGTGCTCTCGAATGATCCGGAAGCAGAAGACACCGAAGAATAAGTAGGTGAGTGGGGATCCTCGTGAGCTTGATCTGAGGATCTGCTGCCAGTCACATATATCCCTGCGAAACCCGCCGCGTGGAAAGCGCGGCGGGTTTTTGCGTCTGACTAGCTGATGAAGTGCTTGGGAGGCATCCAGGGAAGACCGGTTTTGAGATTTAATCTGGGGTTCGCTATCTTTTCCCTTTGCTGTATCGTATAATTGCAGTATAAGAAAACGATTTGAGACTTGGTTTTCAAGGAGGTATCTATGGCAGTCACGAAAGAAATGAATGCACAGCAGGACAGACAGAAGGCACTCGAAAATGCGATGAAGCAGATCACCAAGGAATTTGGTGCCGGCTCCATCATGCGTCTTGGCGAAATGGGAGATAAGCTCGATATCGAGGTCATCCCGACGGGCTCGCTCGCCCTTGATATCGCTGTCGGTGTCGGCGGTTATCCGCGCGGGCGTGTCATCGAGATCTATGGGCCGGAGTCCTCCGGTAAGACGACGCTGGCACTGCATGCGATCGCAGAAGCGCAGAAGATGGGCGGCGTCACCGCATTCATCGATGCCGAGCATGCACTCGACCCTGTCTATGCGCATCACCTCGGAGTCGATACGAAAGAGCTTTTGATCTCCCAGCCGGACAGCGGCGAGCAGGCGCTCTCCATCGCAGAGTCTCTGGTCAGAAGCGGCGCGGTCGATATGATCG
Organism: Fusicatenibacter saccharivorans; assembly: GCA_963597545.1. GTDB lineage: Bacteria > Bacillota > Negativicutes > Veillonellales > Dialisteraceae > Dialister > Dialister saccharivorans_A. The sequence continues at coordinate 1,263 of CAVBQN010000062.1, read as the reverse complement.
TCATCGACTCGGTCGCAGCCCTTGTACCGAAGCAGGAGATCGAGGGGGATATCAGCGATGCATCGGTCGGCTTGCAGGCGCGCCTCATGAGCAAGGCACTCCGCAAGCTGACGGGGATCATCAGCAAATCGAAGACCATCGTCATCTTCATTAACCAGCTGCGTGAAAAGGTCGGCGTGATGTTCGGCAATCCGGAAACCACGACGGGCGGCCGCGCACTGAAATTCTACTCCTCGATCCGCATCGAGATCCGCAAGCTCGAAGTCATCAAGAATGGTTCGGATATCATCGGCAACCGTACGAAAGCGAAGGTCGTAAAGAACAAAGTCGCTCCGCCATTCAAGGTGGCTGAGTTCGATATCATGTACGGGGAAGGGATCTCCAAGGAAGGCACACTCCTTGATATCGCGGTCGATATGGAGATCATCCAGAAGAGCGGGGCATGGTACTCGTACAAAGGCAGCAGGATCAGCCAGGGGCGTGAGGCAGCGAAGCGTTACTTGAAGGAACACCCGGATGTCGAAGCGGAGATCGATAAGATCATCCGTGACACCCTTGTCGTAGAACCGGATCATTTCGAAGATGGCGTACACTCGGAAGCGGACAGCGAAACGGACTCGTCCGAAGGATAGGACCTGCTACGAGACGGCGGTGTACCTCCTGCAGTTCCGCGACCAGAGCGAGAAGGATCTCACACGGAAGCTGAAAGAGCGGGAGTACACGGAGAAAGAGATCGAAGAGGCGATGGAACGGCTCAGAGACTATGAATATGTCAATGATGAGAATCTCGCTGATGAGCTTTTCGAAGCCTACCGCCGCCGCGCGCAATACGGAGACGCCTACATCCATCAGAAGCTGAAGCTGAAAGGGCTTGCTACGGAGAAGCACCTGCAGCTTGAGGAAGAGATCGAGATGGCGGCTGCCCTCCTGCAAAAGAAGTGGGGCATGAGCCCGAAGCTGCGGACAGATTTCAAAAAGTCAGCCTCCTTTCTCCTGCGAAGGGGGTTTTCCCATGATGCCGTCATGACGGTGATGCATGAGATGGATTTTGAGGAAACAGAAGAATAACAAAAAGGGCTGTGAAGAAATGAATCCTCATTTCTTCACAGCCCTTTTTTACTTTGCTTTCATTTGGTTCAGGGTTCAGGGTTCAGGGCTCTCGTGGCGGCTTCGCCGCCTTTTTTTAGAAGATGGTATTCTCGTATCGCAGCCTTCCCCTCTAGGGGAAGGTGCCCGAAAGGGGCGGATAGGGTGACTATGGCA
>CAVBQN010000061.1:0-12404 GCA_963597545.1 Fusicatenibacter saccharivorans | reverse complement strand
GCATACGCTCGGGGATGGGCAGGTACTCCACCTCCCCATCCTCCTTCACATGCTTTGCGGCGATCGGCATCCCGTGGATGATCCCATCAAATTCCGGCATCGTGACCGAGATGGAGATCTCCATCGCATTCATTCCCTCCGGCGATGCCTCCCACTCCTCCTTCGGAGCGATCAGAGAGTAGGCCTCCAGCACAGGGACGCCCATTTCTTCCAGCGCCTTGATGGAAATCGACCCCGACGTCGTGAAGGAGAACTTCATCACATTCACGATGACGTCGACGAGAGGCTTTCCCTCCTTCATGAAATACTTCTCAAACACCTCATGGATCGTCGGCATCCCCAGTTTAGGATCCGGCAAGCCGTTCGTGAAAACTGCGATCACATTCAGCCCCTGCCGCTCCGCCTCTTCAAGGAATGCCTTCTGGTAATGCAGGTCATCCCAGATCCACTCATCCCGATAAAAGAGAAGCCCCACGGTAGGCCGCCTCGCCTGCAGAAACATCTTCTCATACAGGGAAAGATCCGTCATGAATTTCTTCGCCATCCCCGGATGGTAAATCCCCGCCCAGCAGATCGGCGACGGCGGCTCCGCATCAGGCATACCCCTATCAAAAAGCGAACGCACATAACGCCAGAGATTCTTGTAATTCGTCAGCCCTCCATAGAACGAGTACGCCTTCATGGCCTCGATGTCTTTTGCCGCGACCCGCTCTATGCACTCCTCCTCTGCCGATCCCGCCGCATCCATGTAGTACGGGATCCCTTCCCGCGAGAGAAAATGCATACACGCCGTCCAAAACTTCGTACGGATCGTATTTCCCATGAAACGGATCATGACCAGTGCGCTCCCGCGTAGTTTTTCTTCCCACGATGCGTTCCACACGGAGCCATCCTCCGTCTTTACGACCTGTGAGGATGCGGGCATCTCTCCATCCTCGATCAATTCGTCAAGCGCACGGCGCATCATGAAATAGCGACGATCAATATTCGTCATATAAATGATTTTGGGTACCATAGATGGATCTCCTTGTGAAATAGATAAACTTAAACTGTGTGTTGATTGCTGTTAGTTGACTGTTAGCAATTAGCCATTGACGGCGCAACCCGAATCGCCTGTTGCCGATCCCGGGTCGCCAGTCACTGATCACCTGTTACAAACACTTCCGGATACACCGCGCGCGCCGCCGCTTCCACTGCGTCCACGACATGCTGGCTCATGACGTACTTGTACTTCTCCGAAAATGGCACGAGACGCCTCTCTTTGACCGCCGTCACCTCGCGAAGTGCAGGATTTGACAGAAGTCCTTCCTCGAAGGCCTTCGTATCATCCCCCGCCTTCACCCGCCAGGTGGGAAGGAGAATCACATCCGGATTGATCTTTGGAAGGATTTCCAAAGAAAGATACGCATCTGCCCCCTTTGGCACCTCATACACCGCTGCCCCATCCTTCACATGCGCGAGACGCAGGACATCCGAGAAAAGCGTCCCCTTCTTCCCTAGAATCCCGCGGAAAGACATGCCGAGAGCCACCCGTTCCTTCTCCGGTGGTATCTGCGATAGCTTTTCTTCCAAAGAGGCGAGCCGCGAATCCATATCCGAAACCATCGCCTCCCCCTTCTCCTCTTCGTGGACTGCTTTCGCGACGCCGCGCACCTTCTCCTTCATTTCCTCCACCGTCGTCGGGATGCCCGAAACATAGACAGGGACACCAGAACGTGTGAGTACTTCGACCGTCTGCATGGGCGTGGACGTCGAAGCGATCACCAGATCCGGCGCAAGCGCCAAAATATGCTCCGGCTCCATATCGACCGTCCGCCCGACCCGGCTGACCTCGTCCTTGGTGAGGAAACTGATCCCGTCATCTCCCGCATACTTCGAGTAGGCGGCAATGCGCCCAGGGGAAAGAAGCGACGTCAGTATCTCATCCGTCCCGTACGTGAGCGAAACGATGCGTGTGGGATGGATGGGCGCGGATATAGTGCGCCCGGCATCGTCCGTCATGCTTCGCGTCTCGCTTTGCGGCGCGGGCGTGACCGAGCAGGCAGAAAGAAGGATCGATGCCAGCGCGGCAAATATCGTAAAAAGAAATCTTTTCCACATAGCTTCCTTTGGGCTCATCAAATAAAAAGCGGCGGCAGCCTTTGGCTGTCAGCCGCTTTTGAAGATCAAATGGCGTCCTGAAGGAGATCAGAACTTATGAGAATAAGACAGTCTCCAGTTGTAAGGAAGTTCCAGATTGCCAAATTTATTGGCATAGTTCTCATGATCGAACAGGTTATTCAGAGTCAAAGAGAGCGTATCATTGGGCGTCACATCGTAAATGGTATTCCATGTCACGCGAGACAGAGACGGGATCTGCGGATCAGACGTCTTTGGTCTGCTGGTATATTCTTCCCGATCGCCCAGATATTTCCAAGACAATGTGCTTCTGATCTTGTCCGTTCTGTAGGTCACAGATGCGACACCATCCACTCTGGCCGAATCCTGTACCCATCCTTTCTTACCGGTTGGATCATTAATTTCTGGATTACCATACGACAGCCCGATACTGTAATCCCAATGGTTATTAACCACCTGGTCGTATGTCACTTCTACACCTGTATTTCTAAAATTGCCTTTGTTGATCGCATACTGCAGTCCATCTGCCTGTGGCTCAGACCAGCCGATTTTATTTTTAAAATCCATATGATAGACGGAGAATTTCAAACTCTGGCTTTCACTAAAATTGTGTTTGATTCCCGTTTCATAAGTCCAACCTTTTTCTGGCTTGAGTGTATCTGATGCTGCTTTTTTGCCATAATAGGAATCAACCGTCGGCATCTGGAAGCCGCGACCAATATCTACATACCAGGAAGTATTGTCATTGAATTTATACAGAGTCTGGAACTGCGGATTAAAAACATTCTGATCCGAAACGGGATCCTTAATGATCTCAGCACGCAGTCCGAGCGTCGCACTGAATTTCGGAGAGAACTCATCGGTATAAGACAGATAGAATCCATGATTCAGACGATGGGCTTTATTTGCTTTCTTGACAAGTCCTTCATAGTCCTCTCTCTTGAATGTATAGCCGGCAATGAGGGTATCTTTCCCCAGTTCCCATGTTTTCTGTACATCCGTGATATAGCTGGATAATTCCGCAGAAGAGTCCACAGGTACATTCTTAGCGCGATCGAAGCCATCCACTTTACGATAATTGTATCCCACGATGGCTTTGATCCCATTCTCTTTTCCGGTATACGTCACCCCTGCGGTAGCACGTTTGTCATCAAATCTATAGTTATAGGGCACTTTTTTCGATCCCACCTTGACATGATCGGTGAAACTGCCTCTGGTGATATTTCCTTCCTGATACATCAGATGGAAGCCAACTTCATCCGACAACTTGGCCGCCACAGCAGCTCGGTTCGACTGCCCTTTACCGACCCACCAGTTGATCTTCGATCCTTCCGGATACGCATTGCTGTGGTTAATAAAATCGCTATACTCCCTTTGAAGCGAGACAATCAAATTCGGCCCCGCGTAAGTCGCCCCATAATCATTATAGTAATTCCCCACGGTTCCTTTGAGCGTGACCGTTTCCTTTCCATCCTGTGGTGTCTTGGTCATAATATTGATGACACCACCCATGGCTTCTGCCCCATAGAGCGTACCTGTCGCGCCTTTGACTACTTCGATCTTTTCGATCATGTCCGTCGGAATGCCCGCAAGTGAATTGTAGTTTTTCAAATTCATCGGGATGCCATTGACCATGACCAACGTACCACGATCGTATCCACGCACGACCGTGCGTCCAGAGCTGAACCCGAAGTCCTGCCCCGCATCCCCATACCCTGTGCTCTCTACGCCCACCTGAGACTGGATCGCATCGAATGCATTTTTATAGCCGGCTTCTTCGATTTTTTTTGCCGTAACGACGGTGACATTGGCTGGCACATCGATATCTGCCTTCTCCGTTCTCGTTGCGGTCACGACGACCGGATTCAGCTCATACACTGCTTCACCGGCAGCAGACGCTATTCCGTACCCCCCCCATGAAATTCCGGCAAAGACAAGCGCTGAGAGCAAACATTTGACATCCTTTTTCATATATATCCTTCTCTCTTATAAATGACGCAGACGATTCCATAGATCCTGAAGCAGACCCTATCGACGACTGCGTAAAAACCACTGATAGAAAATAAAAAATGAGAACCTGAAAACAAGTCCGGCTTCGGACCTGCAGGTTCTCATTGATTAAGCTATTTGGAGTTTGTTATTATTATTTTTATACGTACTATTATGATGCAAAAAAGCCACATTGTCAAATCCCTTTATGCGGTATTAAAGTTTGAAAGCAGGGATGAGTGGCTAGGGATTAGGAATTAGAAGCAAGCGGTGATTGAAGTAGCGCAGTTAGCATGCTGACCGTTCTGCAAGGAGGATCTCTCGGCTACGCTCGAGATGACGACGACGTGAAGTGTTATCAAAACTCCGCAGCGCTTAGATCCTTCGACTCAGTTCTCATATTTCAGATAAGCCATTTCCTAACATACGACGTTTTTCTCCGCTCAGGATGACGAAATGCGCCGTACCACCACTCCTCACTGGAGAGCGCGAAGCTTTCGTACGCAATCAAAGGGCAGCACGCCCCACTGGCTAACCCTGATTAAGCCCCATTGTATGAAAATCGGGGATTTTGCAGAAATATGGCCATTTGAACTTGGGGATAGTGCGGAATTGGGAATAACGTATAGCATTCCTATAAGAAAAATCAAATCGCACTCCCCTTTCGCAACAAAGCCCCCGCACCGCTTTGCGGTCCGGGGGCTTTTTCTCACTTTGTGAGTTCTTTTTCTATTTTGGTCAGTGCCATTTCAAGCGTATGCCAGCCTAAGGTCGCGCACTTGACTCGGACGGGCATCTTGGAAATATCCTTCAGCGTGATGGCGGCTTCGAGCTCTTCGAGCTCGCTTTCCTCCGTCACTTTGCCGCGGATCATATCGAGGAAGAGGCGGCAGAGGCGAAGGGCTTCGGGGACAGTCCTCCCCTGCAGGAGCTCCGCCATCATCGCGGTCGAGGCCTGGCTGATGGCGCAGCCGCTGCCGGTGTAGGCGAGGTCTTCGATGACGCCGTCCTTGATCTTGACCTCGATATCGATGTCATCGCCGCAGCTCGGGTTATGTCCGTGCTCATGGACGGTCGGGCATTCGATCTTGCGTTTGTTGCTCTTATCCTTGTTGTATTCGAGGATGAGGTCAGTATAAAGCTGTTTGAGTTCCATCAGTCGTCATACCCCATGACTTTCCGGACATCCTTGAGCTTTTTAAGGAAGTAGTCCACTTCTTCTTCCGTGTTGTAGAAATAGAAACTGGCACGGCAGGAAGCATTGATGCCAAGGTAGATGTGGAGCGGCTGGGCGCAGTGGTGTCCGGTGCGGATGCAGATGCCTTCCGCAGAGAGGATCTGTGCGACATCATGCGGATGGACGCCTTCGACTTCGAAAGCGACGAGGCCTTCTTTTTCTTCCGGATTTGTCGGTCCGATGATGTGGATGAAGGGGAGCTTCTTCATGCCTTCCAGGCAGCGGGTGACGAGGCGTTTTTCCTGTGCGCGGATTTCGTCAAAGCCGATGGCCTGGACATAACGGATGGCCGCGACAAGGCTGACAGCACCTTCGACATACTGTGTGCCGGCTTCGAATTTGGCGGGAAGCTCGGCGTAGGTGGTTTCCTGCTCATGGACATCTTCGATCATGTCGCCGCCCATCAGGAAGGGCTCCATGTCGTTCAAGAGCTCTTCCTTGCCATAGAGGACGCCGATGCCGCCCATCGAGCACATTTTGTGCCCGGAGAAGGCGAAGAAATCGCAGTCTAAGTCCTGCACGTCGACGGGCTTGTGCGGGGTGGACTGCGCGCCGTCTAAGACGACGATCGCGCCGTGGGCATGGGCTCTTGCGATCAGTGGCTTCGGATCGAAGTCGATACCGAGGACATTCGATACTTCAGCGAAGGCGAAGAGTTTCACTCTCGGATCGTCGATCTTTTTCAGTTCTTCTTCCGGGAAATGTCCGGTTTCCTTGTCGACGTAGATGTAGTCCAGTATCGCGCCGGTCTTCTTGGCGACGCGCTGCCAGGTGACAAGGTTTGAGTGATGTTCTGCGATGGTGATCAGGATATGGTCGCCTGCCTTGAGATGTGTCTCGCCGTAGGAGCGGGCTACGAGGTTCAAGGATTCGCTGGTATTTCTGGTGTAGATGATTTCCTTTTCGCTTCTGGCGTGGATGAAGTCACGGACGACCTCTTTCGAGGTGTCATAGGCTTCCGAGGCGGAAATCGCAAAGATGTGTGCGCCTCTGTGCGGATTCCCATTCTCATGGGTGGTGTAGTCTAAGACCGCATTGACGACCGGGAGCGGGCGCTGCGTGGTGGCAGCATTATCAAAGTAGACGATCTGATGACCGCCGACTTTGGTCTTCAAAATAGGAAAATCATTTCGAATAAGTTCGCTGTTCATGATTCCTCCAAATGTATAGTGATCTGTTGCGGGTTCAAAAGGTTCCATAGGTTCAGCAGGTTCAACGGGGATGGTGCGGCGCATCAGAAAATAGAAGCGCCGAGAAATTTTTTATGTATGAGAATACGCTACTCCCCTAACATGGGGAACCCGTTGAACCTTTTGAACCCATAGAACCTGTTTAACCTTTATTCTCTATCCAATTTCTCTCTGACTGCTGCGAGGACCTCTTCCCGAAGTGCCTCATCCATACCGTCGATGATGGGACGGATCAGGGCTTCGACCACGATGCGGCGGGCTTCTTCCAGTGTGAAGCCGCGGCTCATCAGGAAGTAGATGGTATTCTGATCAAGCTGTCCGGCGCTCGACGCGTGATTTCCCTGAACGTCGTCTTCGGTACAGAGGAGAAGCGGAAGGGAAATGTTTTTCGTCTTCGGATCGAGCTGGATGGCGAAGTCGCCTTCGTCGCCCACGGATCCGGCGCAGCCGCGCTTGAAGTCGAGCGTGCCGCGGAAAATCTTCTTCGATTCATCCGCCAGTGCGCCTTTGAGGTCGATTTCTGCCTTCGTCTTCTTCCCCACATGATCGATGTGGTAGAAGAAGTCGAGGTGCTGCTGGCCGCGGCCGGCATAGATGGCTCTTTCATTCATCTCGGACGCATCACCGGAGAGCTTTCCGTAGCTGTGAACGATGATTTTCTCTCCGCCGAGCTCGGCCGCATAGAAGTCGGCGCGGGCACGAGCTGCGAGTACGCTGTGACGCTGGTCATAGATGACGGTCTTGGTGAGGCCGCTTTCCAAGCGCGATACATGGAGCCTTGCGTCTTCCGCAAGCTCATAGTACGCGGCAAGGACGCAGGTGCCCTCTTCCTCTCCGCCCGTGAGTTTCCATGTGAGAGACAGGGACGCCCCTTTTTCAAGATGGAAAAGGAAGGCTGCCGCCGCATCCGACGCAGTCTTCACGTCGATGGTGAGCTGGGCACTCGCCCCTTCTGGGATGGTGATGGTATAGTGACTGCCTTTTTCTGCAGCGAGCACGGTTTCCTTCGATGCGCCATCGAATTCTTCGGGGAGCGCGCCGCCTTCTCTGACATGTGTCATATCGGAAAAGGTAAAGCTGCCTGCCCCTTTCGGCGTTTCAAAGGAAAGCGGCGTATCATTCGTGTGCAGATACCGATAGGTGAGAAGCGGCAGACGGTTGACTCTGATTTCTTCCATGATGCCCTCCTTAACCAATCGCGCCTTCGAATTCAAGATCGATGAGGCGGTTCATTTCTACCGCGTATTCCAGCGGCAGTTCTTTGGAAATCGGCTCTGCGAAGCCGCGAACTAGCATGGCTTTGGCGTCTTCTTCGGAGAGGCCGCGGCTCATGAGGTAGTAAATGTCTTCGTCCGGGATGCGGCCGATCTTAGCTTCATGCCCGAGGTCGATATCATCATTCTCGATGATGATATCCGGGATCGTATCCGAGCGGGACTCATTGTCGAGCATCAGGGACTCGCAGCTGATAGAGCCCTTTGTCCCCGTAGCTTTCGGCCCGATGTAGACGACGCCTCGGTAGATGGCCGTGCCGCCGCCCTTGGAAATCGATTTCGAATTCACGGTGAGAGAGGTATCCTTCCCGAGGGCTTCGACTTTAGAGCCGGTATCGAGGTACTGTCCCTTGCCTGCAAAGGTGATGCCGGTGAATTCGCAGGTCGCACGGTCACCCTTCAAGACCGTATCCGGATACAGGCAGGAGGTATGAGAGCCAAAGGAGCCGGATACCCAGATCATGTGTCCGTCTTCTTCGATGAGCGACTTCTTCGTATTCAGGTTGTACATGTTTTTCGACCAGTTTTCAATGGTCGAGTAGCGCAGCGTCGCGCCTTTTTTCACATACAGCTCGACGGCACCGGCGTGAAGATTGGCCACATTGTAGCGAGGAGCCGAGCAGCCTTCGATGAAGTGGCAGTCTGCCCCTTCTTCGACAATGATGAGCGTATGCTCGAACTGTCCCGCGCCCGGTGCATTCAGACGGAAATAACTCTGGAGCGGCATCTTCACATGGACGCCCTTCGGCACATAGACGAAGGAGCCGCCGGACCAGACGGCATAGTGCAGGGCCGCAAATTTATGATAATTCGGTGTGATCAGTTTCCCGAAGTACGGCTTGATGAGCTCCGGGTATTTCTTCACAGCCGTCTCAAAGTCGACGTAGATGACGCCCTGCTCTTCCAGCTCTTTCTGGATATTGTGATAGACCACTTCCGAGTCGTACTGCGCGCCGACGCCGGCGAGCGATTTCTTCTCCGCTTCCGGTATGCCGAGGCGGTCGAAGGTGTCACGGATATTCTCGGGGAGATCCTCCCAGCTGGCTTTCATGTCTGTCTTCGGGCGCACATAGGTATCGATGTGCTGCATATCCAGCTCGGAAATATCCGGCCCCCATGGCGGGAAGTCCAGCTGATTGTAAATCGCAAGAGCCTTTAACCGTTTCTCGAGCATCCATTCCGGCTCTTCCTTTTTCGCAGAAATCTCACGGATGATGTCTTCCGTCAGACCGGTCTCTGCTTTATAGGAAAATTCCACCGTATCCTTGACGTCATAGATGCTGCGATTGATATCTTCGACCTGGCTTCTGACTTTCTCTTCTGCCATAGTCACACCTCGCTGCGATAGACGTCGAAGCCATTGGTCTCGATCTCATCCACGAGCTCGGGGCCGCCTTCCTTCACGATCCTGCCATCGATCAGGACGTGGACGAATTCCGGCTGGATGAATTTCAGGATCTGGTTCAGATGGGTGATGAGAAGGATCGCATTTCCTTCATTGTGGTATTCAGAAATATTCTTCGATACGATGCGGACAGCATCGACATCGAGTCCCGAGTCTGTTTCATCGAGCATGGCGAGCTTCGGATCGAGGATCCTAAGCTGCAGAATCTCGCTCTTCTTGCGTTCGCCGCCGGAGAAGCCGTCATTCAGATAACGGTCTGCGTAGGACGGATCCATGGCGAGGTCCTCCATACGCTGGCGCATGAGACGCTTGAACGGGAAAAGACGCTGCTGCTTCCCGGAAATCGTCGTCTTCGCGGTACGGATGAAATTTTCCATCGTGATACCGGCGACCGAGATCGGATTCTGGAAAGACAGAAAAATGCCGAGCTTCGCTCTCTTATCGACGGAGAGCTTCGTAATGTCCTCTCCTTCGAAGTATATATGCCCCTCAGTGATCTGATAGACAGGATTTCCCATGATGGCGTGAAGCAGCGTCGACTTGCCTGCCCCATTGACGCCCATAATGACATGGACTTCTCCCTGATTCACGGTGAGGTTAATGCCGTGAAGGAGCTCTTTCCCGCCTACAGATACGTGGAGATTCTCCACGCGAAGTAATTCACTCATTTGATCACCTCATGATATATTGTAAACTTGTATGCGCATTTTTTCGTATACAATCGATAACTTATTTCATTATATTCGATTTAGGCAGGGATTACAATGGGGAAATGAATAGGGTTCGGGGTTCCAGAAAATCAGGACTGCGGAATGAGGAAGGTGGCGGCTTCTCCGCCAATTTGAAAAGCAGGGATGAGGAGCCTCAAGTGACTGGTGACTAGAAGACCTCGGTCTCCCGTATCGTCATTTCGAGCGCAGCGAGAAATCTTCCTTGCAGACCGACAAACGATGCCTATGTGAACGCAGATACACGCAGCAACAAGGCATCGTTTCCCTGCCAGTGCTTATGGGATACTGACCGCAGTTCAAGAAGGATCCCTCGGCTACGCTCGGGATGACGATACGAGGAATGGCTGCCCTAAAAAATTTGAAAGCAGGGATGAATAGCCAGGGACTTGTGCCTGGTAGCTAGAAGACCCCGGGCTCCCGCATTGTCATTTCGAGCGCAGCGAGAAATCTTCCTTGCAGACCGGCAAACGACGCCTATGTGAACGCAAAAACACGTAGCAACAAGGCATCGTTTCCCTGCCAGTGCTTATGGGATACTGCTCGCAGTGCAAGAAAGATCCCTCGGCTGCGCTCGGGATGACGATACGAGGAATGGCTGCCCTAAAAAATTTGAAAGCAGGGATGAATAGCCAGGGACTTGTGCCTGGTAGCTAGAAGACCCCGGGCTCCCGCATTGTCATTTCGAGCGCAGCGAGAAATCTTCCTTGCAGACCGGCAAACGACGCCTATGTGAACGCAAAAACACGTAGCAACAAGGCATCGTTTCCCTGCCAGTGCTTATGGGATACTGCTCGCAGTGCAAGAAAGATCCCTCGGCTGCGCTCGGGATGACGATACGAGGAATGGCTGCCCTAAAAAATTTGAAAGCAGGGATGAATAGCCAGGGACTTGTGCCTGGTAGCTAGAAGACCCCGGGCTCCCGCATTGTCATTTCGAGCGCAGCGAGAAATCTTCCTTGCAGACCGGCAAACGACGCCTATGTGAACGCAAAAACACGTAGCAACAAGGCATCGTTTCCCTGCCAGTGCTTATGGGATACTGCTCGCAGTGCAAGAAAGATCCCTCGGCTGCGCTCGGGATGACGATACGAGGAATGGCTGCCCTAAAAAATTTGAAAGCAGGGATGAGTAGCCAGGGATTAGTAGTCTCAAGTGACTGGTGACTAGTGACTGGCATACCAGCTCATAGCATCGCCATTATTTATACTTCGCGGCGCTTCTATATTTTTATGCGCCGCACCACCATTTCGCATTTCTAATTTCTAATTCATGCGAGTCTTTCATCCACAATCAAGGCCCACCGCCCCACTGGCTACCTCTGAACCTAGGGAAACGCTGATTAAATCGCGGAGTCAGATTTTACAATACTTTTTATACATGACTTCGTCATAGCCTTCCTTAAATAGCTCGCTATTCGCGTCAGGTTATTCCTCGTCATGTATAAAAACTCAAGAGTAAAATCTGACAACGATTTAATCAGTGTTTCCCTAGCCAAAAAGGATTCCCTCGTCATGAGAGAATCCTTTTCACGCTTACCTATTTCTTCACATCCGGTTCTTTTTCGAAATTCGTATCCGCGAACCATTTCTCATAAATCTTATCATATTCTCCATTATTCATGAGCTTGCCCAGTGCTTCATTCACTTCTTTCTGCAGCGCAGGGTCCTTCTTATTGAGCAGCATGACGAAGCCGCCGCTGCCGGAAATGATGCCGGCAGCGCGGAGATTGTCCGCTGCCCCATGCGTCATGTAGAAGAGAGCGACAGGCTTATCGAGGATAAGCGCGTCCGCCTCTTTGTTTTCCACAGCCTTGATGAGCTGGTCATGGTAGTCGTACTCTTTCACGGTCGCGCCGAGCTGCTTGGCCGTCGTCACATAGACGGTGCCTTTTTCAACAGCGACCGTCTTGCCGACAAGATCCTGCGAGCCGTGGATGCGTTCATCATCCTTACGAGACAGGATAGACACGCTTTCCTTATTGTAGTAAATCGAGGAGAAATTCACCTTATCTGCGCGATCCTGCGTCATATCACAGGCTGCTACGGCGATGTCAGCCTTATTGTCTGCGACCGCCTGCACGATCTGGTCAAAAGGCATGCTCTTATACTCGGTCTTCGCCCCCATTTCTTTGGCGACCGCATTCGTGATATCCACATCGAAGCCGATGATCTTGTCATCTTTGTCTTTATAGACAAAGGGCGGATAGGTCGCGATGCAGGCGACCTTCAGTGTCCGTCCTGCTTCTCCTGATGCCGCTGCTTTCTCCGGACTGCTCTTCGCGGGCGCTCCCCCGCAGCCAGCCGTGACTCCCAATGCTGCCAACGCGAGAAGGGCAGCTCCTGCTTTCATCCATTGACGATTCATACAAACGCCTCCTTGAAAGACTGTAGGATATATCATGCCATTTCTTTTCATTATAAAAGGTGGAAGAGAAATAGGCAAGGGAATTTAGGGTTCAGGG
>CAVBQN010000060.1:0-12432 GCA_963597545.1 Fusicatenibacter saccharivorans | reverse complement strand
TTTTTAGAAGATGGTATTCTCGTATCGCAGCCTTCCCCTCTAGGGGAAGGTGCCCCGTAGGGGCGGATAGGGTGACTATGGTATGAAAGACAGCTGGGATAAGGTTTCCCCAGTCACTCCTATGAGAGCCGCAAGTCCCCCGCGGCAGATGAAACGAGAAAATGAGATGATCGTTATTTCACAGCTCCTTTTGCTTAGGAGGCAGCATTCCTGGATTGCGCCCTTTCACGCTGTATGCACCGCACCACATCGCCTTTCCCAAAGGGGTCGAAGCCACCGCGTCATTCCCTCATTGCCAAAATCCCATCCGTGCTTTATAATAGGTAACATAAAACTTCGTACAAGGATGGTGCATCTATGCCACAACTTATAGATCTATCAGATGTTCAGGATTTCCACGCAGCCCGTTTTCTTATTTACTGGCTGATCGCTTCGGTCGTGGCCGTACTTACTGCTTACAGCATCAGCTACGAGCACAAAATGAAGTGGTTCCGTCAGAGAAAAGACAATGGCTTCATGGTGCGCCGCGGCGTGATGGGAAACTACAGCCTTCTCGGCGTGCCGCGCACGAAGGAGGGCTTTGCGATCACCTTCGGTATTTTTGCCGGAGCAGGCGTTATTTGGGCGCTGGTCGTCTTCGTCATTCTCCCGCTTCTGGGGTATGATGTATAAAAACTGCATAGCATTTCCTGCGGATGGCACGGGGGCAGGAAATAAAGAACAGGACCTGGCATTGAAAAATGTCAGGTCCTGTTTTTGTTAGGGGCGAGCGGCTGGTAGCTAGGAGACATCAGACATCTGACTTCTTCGGGTATCGCCCTATATATTCGCGGCGCAGCCGCTGCCACAACCCTGAAGTTTGAAAGCAGGGATGATTAGTAGCTAGGGATTAGGAGCCTCGAGTGACTAGTGACTTGTGACTAGTGACTGAAATGCCAGTTCATGGCATCGTTACCATCTATACTCTGCGGCGCTTCCATATTTTTATGCGCCGCACCACCATTTCGCATTTCTCATTTCTAATTTCTTATTCAAGCGAAGCTTTCCAACGGAATCAAGGGACTGAACGTCCCATGAGCCATCCCGAACCAATTCCAAGCGTCTATCGCTTTTCACATAGTCCCAATTCATTATTTCAATATAGGAGGTATTCATGGAGAACTGGGAAAAAGTTTTAGAAGAATTATTCACCGGCGTCATGGGCATGTCCGACCCCACGGTCTGGGTCATGTTTGCCATCGGCGCAGTCCTGATCTGGCTCGGCGTAAAGAAGGATTATGAGCCTATGCTGCTCTTCCCGATGGGGGTGGGCTGTATCCTTGCCAATATCCCCGGACACTTTGCGGTCATCCCGACGGATGGAGGAGAACCGGGATTTCTGTCCGTCCTCTATCAGGCGGGCATCGCCAATGAGCTTTTCCCGGTGCTGATCTTTATCGCGGTCGGTGCGATGTGTGAATTTGATGCGCTGATCCGTGCGCCGTACGTCATGCTCTTTGCCGCAGCGGCTCATTTCGGTATTTTCGCAGCGACGATGCTGGCGTCTGTCGTCGGATTTCCTTTTAACGAAGCGGCATCCATTGGCATCATCGGGGCAGCGGATGGTCCGACCACCATTTTCGTCGCGCAGAAATTTGCGACGAACCTTCTCGCGCCCCTGACCGTGACGGCTTTTTGCTATATGTCACTTGTCCCGATCATCCAGCCTCCGATCGTGAAGCTCTTGACGACGAAGCATGAGCGCAGGATCCATATGGCGTACCGCGAAGAGAAACCGATATCCTGGACAGTCAAGTTCCTTTTCCCATTCATGGTCGTCCTCTTTGCAGGGATCCTTGCACCGATCTCCGTGCCGCTCATCGGTGCGCTGATGTTCGGCAATATGCTGAAGGTCTCCGGTGTCTGCGACTCGCTCTCTGACACCGCGCAGAATGAACTCTCGAATCTCGTGACTCTTTTCCTCGGTATCACAGTCGGCGCGACCATGACGGCAGAGAATATTCTCACGCTGGATGTTTTGAAGATCCTCGCACTGGGGGCTGTGGCGTTCGTCTTTGATACGGTAGGCGGCGTCCTCTTCGCCAAGGTCGTGAATCTTTTCCTGAAGAAGAAAATCAATCCGATGATCGGTGCATGCGGCATTTCCGCGTTCCCGATGTCCGGGCGTGTCATCGCGAAGATGGCGCTCAAAGAGGACCCGACCAATTACATCATCCAGCACGCCATGGGCGTCAATGTGGCAGGCCAGGTGGCATCCGTCGTGGCCGGCGGCCTCGTCCTCGCGCTGATTCCTGTCCTTTCGTAAGGAGGCACTATGACAAGTATCGAATCTTCCATCATGCTGACGGTCATCGCATATCCCATGGTCTTCGTGGTCATGGCGGTCTTTGCGGTGCTGACCTACTATCTGAATAAGCTGTTCCCGGGGGACTAGTGGCTGGTGAATGGTAGCTAGGGATTAGGGATTAGGAGTGACTAGTGACTGGTGACTAGTGACTCTCTCGTATCGTCATTTCGAGCGAAGTCGAGAAATCTTTCTTGCAGACTGCTAAACGAAGGATGCGTGAAAGCAGAAATACGTAGCACCAAGGCGTCGTTTCCCTGCCGGTGCTTATGTGACACTGACCGCAGTGCAAGAAAGATCCCTCGGCTGCGCGAAGCGCTATCAGAACTCCGCGGCGCTTCATTATTTTTATGCGCCGCACCAACACTCCTCACTCCTAACTCCTCACTCCTAACTAGAGAGAAGAGCTTTCACCCGCAATTAAGGGGTAGCGCGCCTCAGGGGCTAACCCCGAACCCCGAACCCCGAACCCTGAACCCTGAACCTCGAACTTTCTATTGTCTTTCTCTTCCCTGCCGTTTATAATAGCTACATGATAACCATTCTCTAAAGGAGGCTTTATGATGAAAGAAACATATAGCAGAACCAAGTCTGTATGGCAGCGCATGGACGCCGATGAACGTCAGGCTGTCATGGACTATGGCGAAAAGTACAAGGCATTCTTAGATACCGCGCGCACGGAGCGTCTGGCAGCGGATGAAATCATCCGTCAGGCAGAGGCTGCCGGTTTTAAGCCGGTCTATGATATGGACTCCCTCAAGTCGGGCGACAAGGTGTACTGGAACCAGAAGGGCAAGTCTGTGATTCTGGCTGTCATCGGGGAAGAACCGGTGCATGCAGGCATCAAGATCGTCGGTTCCCACATCGACTCCCCGCGCCTCGACCTCAAGGCAAATCCGGTGCATGAGCAGGATGGCATCGTATATTTCCGCACACACTACTATGGCGGCATCAAGAAGTACCAGTGGACCTGCATCCCGCTCGCGCTGATCGGCGTTGTATACACGAAGGACGGCAAGAAGGTCGACATCAATATCGGTCTCAAAGATGACGATCCGATCTTCTACGTATCCGACCTCCTGATCCACATGGCGCAGGACCAGATGAAGAAGACGCTCGCAGAAGGCATCACGGGCGAACAGCTCCAGGCCATCGCAGGGACAAATGCGGAAGAAGACCTGAAGCCGAAAGAAGTCTTCATGAAGATGCTGAAGGATACCTACGGCATCGAAGAGGAAGACTTCGCTGCTGCGGAACTCGAACTCGTCCCGGCCACCAAGAGCCGTGACGTCGGCTTCGACCGCTCCCTCATTGCATCCTATGGGCAGGATGACCGTGTCTGCTCCTATGCGAACCTCGAAGCGATCCTTCAGGCGAAACCGGGTGTCAAGACGCAGGCAGCACTTCTGACCGATAAAGAGGAAATCGGCTCCTACGGCAATACGGGCATGGAGTCTTCCTATTTCGTGAAATTCGTCATGAAGCTCCTCGCGCTGCAGGGGAAGAATACCATCCTTGATTTCTATGAAACCATGGAAAACAGTGAAATGCTCTCCGCTGACGTGAATTCCTGCCTGGATCCGATGTTTGCAGAAGTTTCTGAAAAGGACAATGCTTCTTTCCTCGGCTATGGCATCAATCTCACCAAGTATGGCGGCGCTCGCGGTAAGTCCGGCAGCAATGATGCGAATGCGGAATTCCTGCAGAAGATCCGCACCATTTTCAACGAAGCCGGTGTCTGCTGGCAGATCGGCGAGCTCGGCAAGGTCGATCAGGGCGGCGGCGGCACCATCGCTTTCATGATGGCAGACTGGGGTGCGGAAGTCGTAGACTGCGGCACCGCGATGCTCTCCATGCATGCACCGTATGATCTCCTCTCCAAGGCGGATGCCTATGAGACCTACCTTGCGTACAAAGCATTCTTTGAAAGTAAATAAGTAGGAAAAAACGCCAGGCTCAGATGTTGAGCCTGGCGTTTTTGATTGGGTTCGGGGTTCAGGTTGATGGGTTCAGGGTTGTGGTGGCAGCTTCGCTGCAAAATATATATTTGCGGCTGAGCCGCCCCACGGGTGAACCCTGAAGTTTGAAAGCGAAGATGAGTGGCTAGGGATTAGGGATTAGAAGTGACTGGTGACTCGTGACTGGTGACTAAATACCACCTTCGGGCATCGCCACTATTTATGCTTCGCGGCGCATTTCGTCATCCTGAGCGGAGTGAAATGTCGGATGTTCGATCATGTAAAGGCAGAACAGTGAGAACTGAGTCGAAGGATCTGGCGCCGCACCACCATTCCTAATTCCTCATTCGAGAAAAGCTTTCATTCACGATCAAGGAGCGGCACGTCCGCGAGCGAGCCCTGAAGTTTGAAAGCAGGGATGAGTAGCTAGTGACTAGTGACTTGTGACTTGTGACTGGTAGCTAGGGATTAGTGGCTAGGGATTAGGGGTGCAAAGTAACTGGTGACTGAAATGCCACCTTCGGGCATCGCCCTATTTATACTCTGCGGCGCTTCCGATTTTTATGCGCCGCACCACCACTCCTCACTCCTCACTCCTCACTCCTAACTCCTAACTTCTAACTAGAGAGCAAAGCTTTCATCCACAATCAAGGGGCAGTACGCCCTAAGGGCTAACCCTGAACCCTGAACCTTGAACCTTGAACCCATTCTCTGCTATACTGTACCAATACGACTCTTCGGGAAGAACCCGAAATGGAAGGATAGGAGGAAATTATGAGTCAAGAGAAAGACGTCCGCCTGGAGGATGTGGCGGCGAGCAAGGCCGAGCTGGATGACAAAGCCCGGAAGATGCTGGAGGACAAGGACGCAGACTCCCGCATGCGTATTTATGAAGGACCGCTGGGGAAGGCCATCATTGCGCTTCTCTGCGTGTGGACTGCGTTCCAGCTGTATTTCACGACCATCGGTGCGATCAGTGCGATCAATCTGCGTGCGATCCACTGTATTTTCTTACTGCTGTTTACCTTTTTGCTGTTTCCTACTTACAAAAAGGAAAAGCGCAGAAGAAAAATCCCGCCGATCTGGGACTGGGTTTTCATCCTGGGTTCCATCGGCTCTTTCACTTACCTGATCCTGAATTATACGCGCATCGCACAGACCGGCGGCCGTATTTCTGATATGGAGGTCGGCATCGCTCTTGTCGCGATCGTCTGCGTCTTTGAAGCGGCGCGCCGTGCATCGGGCAATCTTGCGATTCTCGCGGCAGTCTTTCTGGCGTACAACTGGTTTGGCGCGTACCTGCCCGGATACTTCGGACACAATGGCTTCACGCTGAAGCGCGTGCTCATCACCCAGTTCTGGGGGACGCAGGGCGTGCTCGGCACCGGTATCGGCGTATCGGCGACCTATATTTTCCTTTTCGTCGTCTTCGGCGCTTTCTTGAAGCACAGCGGCTTCTCGAAATTCATCAATGATTTCTCTCTGACGCTTGTCGGCCGCACATCCGGCGGCCCGGCGAAGGTGGCGGTCATCGCCTCCGGGCTCATGGGAATGATCAATGGCTCGGCCATCGCAAACGTCGCGACGACGGGTACCATCACCATTCCGCTCATGAAGCGCACGGGCTACAAGAAGGAATTTGCCGGCGCTGTCGAAGCCGTGGCATCGACAGGCGGTCAGTTCACCCCGCCGATCATGGGCGCGGTCGGCTTCGTCATGGCGGAATTTCTGAATCTGTCTTACACCTATGTGGCACTTGCCTCCATCACACCGGCGCTCCTCTACTACGTCGGTCTGCTGCTCGCGGTCCACTTCGAGGCAAAGCGCCTCGGGCTCTCCGGCATCGCGAAGGAAAATATTCCAAACGCGATGGTCGTCATCAAAGAGCAGGGGCATCTGGTGCTTCCGCTCGTCAGCCTCATCGGGCTGATGTTTGCCGGCTTCACTCCGCTCTATGCGGCCGTGATTTCCATCTTCGTCACCATCGGTGCCAGCTGGTTGCGTAAGGATACCCGCATGGGCCCCGCCAAGATCCTGGAAGCGGTCATCGAAGGGTCGAAGAGTGCGATCTCGGTCGGCGTGTGCTGCGTCATCATCGGCATCATCATCGGCACCGTCACTCTGACATCCATGGGGCTCAATATGGGCTACCTCATCTTGTCCATCGTACAGGGAGATCACATTTACCTCGCCGGCTTCCTCGTCATGATCATGTCGGCGATCCTTGGCATGGGTGTCCCGGGCGTTGCTGCCTATGTCATTGTGCAGGCCGTTGCCGTGCCGGTCCTCATCAAGGCGGGCGCGCTTCCGCTCATCGCGCACCTTTTCTGCCTCATCTATGCCTGCCTGTCGAATATCACGCCGCCGGTCGCTATGTCTGCCTATGTGGCATCCGGCATTGCCGACTCTGACCAGACGAAGACCGGCCTGTGGGCAGTCCGCCTCGGGCTCATCGGCTTCATCATTCCGTTCTTCTTCCTGGATAATCCGGTGCTCCTGATCGGCGTCGACAAGACAGCGACACTCTGGGAGTCTCTCTGGAGCATCTTCACCGCGATGATCGGGACCTTTGCTCTCGTGGCCGGGCTTGAAGGCTGGATCATCCGAAAGGCCAGTGTAATCGAGCGCGTGATCCTCATCGCTGTCTCCCCGCTGCTCCTTTTCCCGGGCAGCCTGACGGATATCGCAGGCATTGCGGGCATTGCCGCTGTCTGCGTATTCCAGTGGATGAGAAGGAAATAGGGATGGGGTACTAGTGACTAGTGACTAGTGACTGGTGACTGGTGACTAGGAATTAGTAGCTGGGGATTAGTAGCTAGGGATTAGGAGTGGCTAGTGACTAGAGACTGGTAGCTAGGGATTAGTGGCTAGGGATTAGGAGCCTCAAGTGACTGGTAGCTAGTGACTGGTGACTTAAATGCCTCTTTCGGGCATCGCCACTATTTATACTCCGCGGCGCTTTTGATTTTTATGCGCCGCACCACAACCCTGAACCCTGAACCTTGAACCTTGAACCCCGAGCCCCACCTACCAATGCCCGCTCATTTATAGTATAATAATCACAACTTTATTATTCTCTATGGAGAAGAGTAGGATAGAAGAAAGAGAGAGGGATCATCATGACAAAAAAATGGAAAAAAGCGATCGCGCTGTCACTGGCAGCTCTGACCCTGACCGGAGCTCTGGCCGGATGCGGGGATGACAAGAAAGCAGCTTCCGGAGCGGCGAAACCGGCGGCTGGACAGACGATCAAGATCAATTTCCCGACGGCGGGAGCTTCTGGCGCGCTCTATGCAGTAGGCGCAGCGATCACGAACATGTGGAGCAGCCAGGTACCGGGCGTGCAGGCTTCCAGCCAGGCATCGGCCGGCGGCATCGCAAACCTGAACATGGTATCCGAAGGCGAAGCACAGGTATCCATTGCGATTTCTTCCAATGTCTACCAGTGTCTGAATGGTACGGACAGCTTCAAGGATCACGCTTACAAGGATCTGAAAGCGATCGGCGGCCTGTACCTGAATCCGAATCAGGTCGTTGCTACGGCAAATTCCGGGATCAACAGCCTGAAGGACGTGAAAGGGAAGCATTTTGCCGTGGCATCGGCGGGCTCTTCTGTCTATAACGAATGCGAGACACACTTCACGGCAGCAGGTCTTTCTTTCCCTGATGACATCAAAGCAGAATACATCACCTTTACCGATGCGGCAGATATGCTGCAGAACGGTTCCATCGACGGTGCATGGATCATGTCCGGCGCTCCGGCTTCCGCTGTGACGCAGGCACTGACCGGCGGCGCGCATCTGGTGGAAATCGATGATAACCTCATCAAAGATCTGAAAGTGAAGTACCCGTGGTACACCAGCTATACGATCAAGGCGGGCACCTATCCGAATCAGGATAAGGACGTCAAGACATCGGCGATCAAGATGGTCATGTTCTGCCGCGGCGATCTGCCGGAGGATGTGGTCTACCAGCTGACGAAGACCCTCTGGGAACACATGGATGAGCTCGGACAGTCTCAGAAAAATCTGAAAGGTCTCACCGCTGAAAATGCAGTGAAGGACATCGCGGACATTCCGCTTCACCCGGGCGCTGCCAAGTACTATAAGGAAATCGGCGTGCTGAAATAAGGCATATCAAAAAGAGGCTCGATGAGCCTCTTTTTGCGTGGAGAGAAGCGCACAGCCATTCTCTTACCTCACCCTGTGCAGCAGGCTATAATAATGACAGATCCGTGTTTCTTAAAGGCTCATAAGAGGAGGTACCATGAAATTTATCCATACGGCTGACTGGCATTTGGGAAAGCTTTTGAAAGAGCATGCCATGACGGAGGATCAGGAGTGGCTTTTGATGCACCAGTTCCTTCCGCTTGTCGATGAAGAGAGGCCGGATGTCATCCTGCTCTCGGGGGATGTCTATGACCGTTCGTACCCGCCGGAGGAGGCGGTGGAGCTCTTTGACCGCATGACAGAGGAGATCGTAGGGAAGCGCCATACTCCATTGATCGTCATCAGCGGGAACCATGACAGCGCGGAGCGCCTCGCGGTGGCGAGCCGTCTTCTGTCGCATCAGGGGCTCTACATCTTCGGGCCGCTGGATCGCGTGCATCCTGTCATTTTGGAAGATGCGTGGGGGAAGGTGGCTTTCGTGCCGCTCCCCTATGCTGAGCCGGCGCGCGTGCGTGTCATGATGAATCAGAAGGGGCTTTCCGGCGCGGAAGACATTCACAGCTACGAAGAAGCAGAGAAGAAGCTCTCGGAAATTCTTCTTTCTGCCCTGCCCGATCCTTCGATGAGGAAGGTCGCTATCGCCCATGTCTTTGCTGCGGGCGGGACGCCTTCCGAGTCGGAGCGGCCGCTCTCGATCGGGGGCTATGACAGGATTTCGGACAGCGTCTTTGATGCCTACGACTATGCGGCGCTCGGGCATCTGCACCAGCACCAGAGGACGCAGAAGAAATCGGAAAGGGTGCAGTACAGCGGCAGCCTCATGCGCTACTCTTTCGATGAGGTAAGGCAGAATAAGGGCGTCATTGTAGGAACGATCGGAGAAGACGGCAGTGTCGAGACGGATTTCCATGAGCTCGCGCCGCTCCATCAGGTGCGCGTGCTGGAAGGGACATTTGCGGAGCTTATGAGCGAAGAGAGGGAGGCGTCAGAGGACTATCTGCAGGTCATCCTGACGGATGAGCTGCCTGTGATCGATGCGATGCCCAAGCTCCGGGAGAAGTACAAGAATGCGCTGGGTGTCGAGCAGAACATGGGCTATAAGGAGGACAGCGGACGCCGTGATATCGAGCTGGAGCACATGAGCGATCAGGATATTTTCAGGGCTTTTGTCAGTGAGTTCCGCGAGCGGGAGCTGTCGGAGAAGGAAGAAGCACTCGCCAATGCCTGCTGGGAAACGGTGTACAAGAAGGAGGAAGAGCGATGAAACCTTTGAGACTGACGATGCGTGCTTTCGGCCCCTATGCGGGCGAAGTGACCATCGATTTCGAAAAACTGGACGGGCGTCATCTCTTCCTCATCTGCGGGCCGACGGGGGCGGGCAAGACCACGATCCTCGATGCCATGTGCTATGCGCTCTATGGGAAGACGTCGGGCGATCGGAGCGGCGCGCGCATGCGAAGCGACTATGCGGGGACGGACCAGAAGACGGAGGTCATTTTTGATTTCATGATCGGCGAGAAGACGTATCGTGCCTGCCGCTCGCCTGAGCAGTTCATCGATAAGAAGCGCGGCACGGGACAGACGAAGACGGCGATGCAGGCCTCGCTCTCGGAATTGGTCGACGGGAAGGAAATGTCGACGCTTCGCACGAATATCGAGGCGGCGGCAGGAAAACTGATCGGGCTCAATGCGAACCAGTTCTGTCAGGTCATCCTCCTGCCGCAGGGGGATTTCCGAAAGCTCCTCGTCGCGAAAGCCGAAGAGCGTGAGGGCATCCTGAAGCAGCTCTTCAAGACGCAGCGATTTTCGGATTTCCAGTACGAGCTGAAGGGGCGTGCCGATGCGCTGTACCGGAAGAAAAAGGAGCAGGAAACGGTGCTCGTGACCACATACCATACGGTCGGCGCACAGGATGCGGCGGAGCTCGCCCGCCTTGCCGCGGAGACGGAGCAGCAGCTCGCGGACGCGAAGAAGGTACACGCGGAAACGGAAAGCGCGATGCAGGATTTTCGCAAGGTGTACAGTGAGGCCGCGCAGTTGAATTCCCATTTTCAGGCACTGGACAAGGCTGAGAAGCAGCAGGCATCGCTCCTGAAGAAGGCTGAGGAAATCGAGCACAAAAAGCAGGATCTGGTCCGCATCCGTCGGGCGAAGGAGCTTGCGGCGTATTTTGATATGCTTGACAACATCATGGCAGAAGGAAAGGCGGCAAAGTCCGCGAGGGATACCGCTGAGGCAGAGCGAAATCGCTATGCGAAAGAAAAGGAGCAGCTGCTTGCCTTTGAAACGAAGCTCGAAGGCCAGCGCGCGGAGATGGAAAGGGCGAAGACAACCATCACGCAGTTGAAGGGCTGGGAGCCGAAGGCAAAGGAGTACGGCGCGGCGCGGCGCAATGTGGAGCGCTACACGCAGAAATACAAGGAAGCGGAAACAGAGCTTGCCAGATTGCAGGAGACGGAGAAGAAATGCCGCGGGGCGGCGGAAGCCGCACGCGAAGCAGCCGAAGACGTCCGGCGGCGCTACATCTTCGGGCAGGCGGCCATTCTGGCGAGCCAGCTCGAAGAGGGCGCGCCCTGTCCGGTCTGCGGCAGCGTGCATCATCCGCATCCAGCGGTTTCGATGGAAAAATTGCCGACGGAAACCGAATTGAAAAAGGCACAGAAGGCAGCAGAAACGGCGGCGAAAGACTACGAGAATGCCAGAAATCTGGCGGGCACCTATGCGGCGGGGGCATACGTCAGCGCCATCACCGAGATGGGGAATGCCCAGGCGAAGCTCGCAAGCCTCTCTGATCTGCCGGAAGCCTACCGCAGTCCCATTTTCCTTCGAAACGAAGTGAAGCGGCTCTTTGCGGCCGTGACGGCATGGGAAGAAGCCCTGAAAGCGCTGCAGGAGAAAAAAGAGCCGCTTCTTTCCGCTTTGGGGGCTGCGGAGGCAAATTTCCAGAACGCCACGGCCCGGCGAGAAAAGCTGGCAGTCGACTATAAAGCGCAGTCGGATGCGCTGGATGAAAAAGCCCGGGCAGCAGGCTTTGCGGACCGCAATGACTGCAAGGCCTGGTATGCTCGCGTCAAAGAAGAAGAGCGGATGGAGAAATCGATTTCCGACTACGAAACCGAGCTGAAAGCGACGGAGAAAACCATCGCGGATGAGCGTCTCGTGACAGGCGGGTCGAAACGCCCCGACATGGCCGCGCTCGGTCAGGAAGATAACCAGCTGCAGCACCGTCTCACTACGTCGGCGGGACAGAGCCGCTCGCTCGCTGACCAGCTGAAGAATCTGCAGAAGGTCGCGAAGGACACCGAAGCCATGGCGCAGGTGCTTGACGCGCTCTCTGAAGAACTGTCTCTTGCGCAGGGGCTCTATGACCTCACCCGTGGCAGCCGCACGAAGATCACGCTCGAGCGCTATGTCTTGGGCGTTCTCTTAGACGAGGTCGCGGAGGCGGCCAATCACCGTCTCCTTGAGATGAGCCATCGCCGCTACTCGCTTCATCGCATGAAGGAGACAGGCGCAGCGAATAAGGGCGGTCTCTCTCTTGAGGTCTCTGACAGCTACACCGGCCGTTCGCGTCCGGCGAATACCCTCTCCGGTGGAGAGACCTTCCTCGCCTCCCTCTCACTCGCCCTCGGGCTTGCTGATGTCGTGCAGGCAAGGCAGGGCGGCGTACACCTCGATACCATGTTCATCGACGAAGGCTTCGGTACGCTGGATCCGGAAGCACTGAACAGCGCGATGAATACATTAATCGATCTGCAGAGCACCGGCCGTCTCGTCGGCATCATTTCCCATGTGCCTGAACTCGAGGAGCGCATCGACGCCCGCCTCAAAGTCAGTCCGGCGGAGAAGGGAAGCCGCGCGGAGTTTGAGATCGTGGAGTAAAAAGGGGTTCAAGGTTAGCCCCTTGGGCGTGCTGCCCCTTGATTGTGAATGAAAGCTCTGCTCGAATGAGAAATTAGAA
>CAVBQN010000059.1:0-12550 GCA_963597545.1 Fusicatenibacter saccharivorans | reverse complement strand
ACCGCTAGCATGCCCCTATTGCCTTCGGCACTTCCCCCGAAGGGGGAAGCAAGACATTACGTAGCTAACGATTTCCTTAACTTAATAGCATTCCCCTCGAGGGGAATGCGCAGCGAAGGGGCGGATAGGGGAGGCGGTATGAAAGTGCGCGAGGAAATGCGTATCAAGCAGGCGATTCACGGCAGCACCCGAGCGCCTGTTTTTGTAAATGATGATGCACGAAAGTAGCATGCAAGTCACCAGTCACTTCTAACCTCTAGTCCCCGATCTCTGTTCATTTGTTCATGGATAAGTCATAAATTATGGCATTCATGTGAAAAATAAGATAACACGTACAGTATCATATATTTGAAATTATGGAATACACTCTCACATGACTGAATTTATATAGATATCCCCCTATTTTATCTTGCCATGCACCTTTATTTTGTATAAAATATTAGTTGCGTTATTACTTAGCCTCATTGTCACATGCAGGAATGGAAAGCACATTTCTGAAAGCAGATGAAGAAAGGAAAGCGGTTATGTCGGGGGAGGGGATCCACTCTCCGGCGGGGCAGTCTCAGCTGCCGGACTTGGGATCATCAGGACTTGCTAGGAGGAAAGAATTATGGAAGACAAAGAACAGGAAATGCATGAAAACCTGGAACGCGGCCTGAAAAACAGACATATCCAGCTCATCGGCCTTGGCGGTGCGATCGGTGTCGGTCTGTTTCTTGGCTCGGCGACTGCGATCGAACTTGCCGGCCCATCGGTACTCTTGACGTATGTCATCGGCGGCATTGCGATTTATTTCATCATGCGTGCGCTCGGTGAGCTCTCCGTCGCTTACCCGGTCTCCGGGGCCTTCAGTGCGCATGCGGCACGTTTTTTAGGCCCGAAATGGGGCTATCTCACCGGCTGGACGTACTGGTACATGTGGATGGTCACCTGTATGGCGGAGCTCACTGCCGTCGGGATATACATGAATTTCTGGTATCCGGACCTGCCGCAGTGGCTGTCAGCGCTCGTCGCACTTGTCATCATGACCGTGGTGAATTTCATCGCCGTCTCTGCCTATGGCGAGTTTGAATTCTGGTTTGCCCTCGTGAAGATCTGCACCATCATTTTCATGATCATCAGCGGCATTGGCATGATCGTCTTCGGCATCGGCAATGGCGGCATTGCGACCGGCATCGCAAACCTTTGGCAGAACGGCGGCTTCTTCCCGAATGGTTTTTCCGGCACCCTGATGGCACTTGTCATGGTCATGTATTCCTATCTTGGCATCGAGATCATCGGCGTCACTGCGGGGGAAGCGCATGATCCGAAGTCCACCATCAAGAAAGCCATCGACGAAGTCTTCTGGCGTATCCTTATTTTCTATGTGCTCTCTCTGGGCGTCATCATGTCCATCTACCCATGGAATGAGATCGGACACATGGGATCCCCATTTGTTGTGACCTTTGAAAAACTCGGCATCGCCGGTGCAGCGGATATTATCAATATCGTCGTCATCACGGCGGTACTCTCTTCCTGCAACAGCGGGATCTTCAGCTCCGGCCGTATGCTCTACAATCTGTCCCTGCAGGGGAATGCACCTGCCTGCTTCCAGACGCTGAACCGTCATCGTCTGCCGTGGGTCGGCATCCTTTTCTCCGCAGCGATCCTGCTTGTCGCTGTCGGTCTGAACTATGTCATGCCGGCGGAGCTTTTCGTCTACGTCACCAGCGTCGGTTCCTTCGGGGCGCTCTGGACTTGGTTCGTCATCCTGCGCACCCAGCAGAAATTCCGTGCCTCTCTCTCGGAAGAAGAAAAGTCGAAGCTGACGTACAAGATGCCGTGGGCTCCTTACTCCGGTTATATCACCATGGCCTTCCTTGCCTGCGTAGTTGTGGCTTCTGCCTTCCGTGAGGATACGAGAGTCGCTCTCTATGTCACTCCGGTCTGGTTCATTCTCCTTTTCATCGGCTATCGTTTCGTCGATCGCGGAAATCGTGCCGGCGGAGCCAAAGTCGTGGATGCCGTCAAGGCGACTGCGAATCGTTAATATGCATCCCCGATCGAATTTTTCGGTCGGGGGTTTTCTATGGAGGTGAAAGGAGATCAGCAGCCGGGATCCCCTTCGCAGAACGCCTCCTTTGGATGGCTCCAGCGCTTCTCTCCTGATTTATGATGGCTTTTCGGCTTGACATTTTTCTCATCATCCGATACAATAAGCACATATTACAAAAGTGCTGATGGAAAAAAGTACGTATTTCTGATTTTTCACAGAGAGCCGGGAATGCTGGGAACCGGTAAATAGGAAATAGGGAAGTTCTTTCCGGAACTGCATGACTGAAATCGAAGTAGGTCTTGCCGGGGTGGCTTGCGTTAAGGAGCCGAGAGTTGATCTGATGAAGATGAATGAGGGTGGTACCACGGAGAATCCGTCCCTTGGTACCCCCCTTTTTGTATTCCTTAGATAAATTGGGTGGTACCGCGATGAGTCCCCGTCGTCCCTTGCTGAGTGAAGCAAGGGACTTTTTGTTTAAGTGAGAGGAAGAGCGGCGCGGCCATAGAAAGCAGCGCGTAAATCTCTGTCACGCAGAATCATATTTCTGAAAGCAGCATGGTAGAAAAGTAGAAAGGAATATCATCATGAACAAATGGGTAAAAGCAGGGCTTATCGCAGCATTGGCAGGAATGACACTGGTCTATGGAGGATGTGGCGACAATTCGGCAGGGAGCAGTAAGACTTCCGGCAAGAAACAGGTCGCAGTCGTGCAGATCATGCAGCATGGTTCGCTGGATGCAGCCAATCAAGGGATGGTCGATGGGCTGAAGGATAAAGGCTATGGACCGGACAAGGTCGAAGTCGATCAGCAGAATGCACAGGGGGATCAGTCGAATCTGAAGAGCATCACGGCACGTTTCAAGAGCAATAAGCCGGACATCATTTTCGGGATCTCTACTCCGGCAACGCAGGCGGTCGCCAATGAGATCAAAGATATTCCGATCGTCGGCTGTGCCATCACCGACTTTGAGACCGCGAAGCTCGTCAAATCGAATCAGAAGCCGGAAACGAATGTCACCGGCGTCAATGACCGTGGTCCGGTCGAAAAGCAGGTAGATATGGGCAAAGTCTTCCTGCCG
Source organism: Fusicatenibacter saccharivorans (assembly GCA_963597545.1). GTDB lineage: Bacteria > Bacillota > Negativicutes > Veillonellales > Dialisteraceae > Dialister > Dialister saccharivorans_A. The sequence goes on along the minus strand of CAVBQN010000059.1, from coordinate 9,436 downwards.
AATGCCAAGACCATGGGGCTTCTTTACTGCTCGAGTGAAGTAAACAGTGAGATCCAGGCGAACCAGGCGAAGAAGCATGCCGCTTCCATTGGCCTTTCTGTCGTAGAAAAAACGGTTTCCTCTGTGAATGATATCCAGCAGGTCGCAGAATCCATGGTAGGGCAGGTCGACTTCATCTATGTCCCGACGGACAATGTTCTCGCTTCTTCCATCCCGACCCTTGTCAAAGTGACAGACCCGGCTAAGATCCCGGTCCTCGTCGGCGCTGACAGCATGGCCAGAGACGGAGCGCTTGCCTCTCTCTCTGTAGATTTCTATAAATCGGGCGTCCAGGCCGGCCACATGGCGGCCCAGATCCTGGATGGAAAGATCAAGCCGGAAGAAACTCCGGTCGAGGATCCGGAAGTCTATGAGGTCATCATCAATAAGAAAAATGCGGAGATCCTTGGTATTAAGATCCCGGATGAATACAAGAATGCCACGATGGTGGACTAGGGATGAGTAGCTAGGGATTAGGGATTGGGGATTGGGAATGACTGGTGACTGGAATTCGCCGGCATCGTCATCCCGAGCGTAGCCGAGGGATCTTTACTGCATTGCGGGAATCAGCGTGTATGCGCAGAGGGAAAACGATGTCTTGGTGCTGCCTCACATCAGACGATGAGCGTTCTGCAATAAAGATCGAGGGCTACGCTAGGGAAACACTGATTAAATCGTTGTCAGATTTTACTCTTGAAATTTTATACATGGCGAGGAATAACCTGACGCGAATAGCGAGCTATTTAAGGAAGGTTATGACGAAGCCATGCATAAAATTTCTTGTGGAATCTGACTCTGCGATTTAGTCAGCGTTTCCCTAGAAATGACGATGCGCACGAAGCGCTATCAAAACTCCGCGGCGCTTCTGATTTTTATGCGCCGCACCATCATTCCTAATTCCTCATTCCTAATTTCTCATTCGAGCAAAGATTTCATTCACAATCAAGGGACAGCACGTCCTCGGGGCTAACCCTGAACCTTGAACCCCATATAGTATTGTATAAATAAAAGAAGGCAACATAAGATGAAAAACTGGATGAAATGCAGTATAGCGGCCGCGCTCGCGGCGGCGGCCCTGATCTCCGGCGGTTGTGGTGGACAGAGCGGAGATGCCTCGGGCAAGATCAAGATCGGTGTCGTACAGATCGTGCAGCATGGCTCACTCGATGAGGCCAATAGAGGCTTCGTCGATGCATTGAAGGAGCGCGGCTATGGGCCGGATAAGGTCGAGATCGAGCAGGAAAATGCACAGGGCGATCAGTCAAATCTGAAGACCATCGTTTCCCGGTTCAAAGCAGAGAAGCCGAAGCTGATCTGTGCCATCGCGACACCGGCGGCGCAGGCAGCAGCGAATGAGATCAAGGACATCCCGATCGTCGGTACTGCGATCACTGACTATACCAGTGCAAAGCTGGTACAGAACGATGAGAGACCCGGCGGTAACGTGACCGGAGTCAGTGATTTCGCAGCCATGGATGCCCAGATGGAGCTTGCTGGCAAGCTCATCCCGCAGGCGAAGCATGTCGGCCTCATCTACTGCTCGAGCGAAGTAAACAGCGAAGTACAGGCGAACCAGATGAAGGACTACTGCAAGAAACATGGTCTTGCCGTCGAAGAACGTACGGTGAACAATGTCAATGATATCCAGCAGGTGGCGGAGTCACTCATCGGCAAGGTGGACTACATTTACGTCCCGACGGATAACACGCTGGCTTCCTCCATTCCGACACTGATGAAGATCACGGATGCGAATAAGATCCCCGTCATCGTCGGGGCGGACATCATGGCGAAGGACGGTGCGCTCGCAGCGCTCTCGGTCGATTACTATCGCCTCGGCAAGCAGACAGGAGAACTGGCGGCGGATATCCTCGATGGCAAGGTCAAGCCGGAGACATCTCCGATCCAACATCAGAAGGACTATACCATCGTCATCAATAAGCAGGATGCGGAGATCCTGGGTCTGACGATTCCGGAGGAGATCGCAAAGAAAGCGAATATGGTATGAGGAACAAGTGATAAAAGCCTCGATGGCTCAGAGGAGCCGTCGGGGCTTTTGTGTATGCGGCTGATAAGGTCAAAAGGCTCGGCAGAGGCTTCATCGCGGCGATGCCCGAAGCGGTAGGTCAGGAAACGCTGATCCGGTCACCGCCATACGTCTTTTCATGCCGCATTTCGTCATGACCTTCCTTACATGGAAGGATGGGATCGCTTTCTGTCAGTCAGGCGTCACCGTGCATTCTCCGATCCTCGGCTCCCTTCCTCGTGAAGCCTTTTCTCTTTTTCCCTATGGATTTCTGTGCTATAATAAATCATAAGTATAACTATTTCTACCAGAAAAGCTATGCTGAAACTACACAAAGAAGGCGGGGCTATGTCAGAAATCAAAGAACGATTAGCTCATGTCATGGAGCGGATCGAAACAGCGCGGGAGAAGTCCCCGTATCATCAGCAGGTCACGCTGGTGGCTGTGACGAAGTTCCATCCCATCAAAGACATGGAAGAAGCCATTTCTCTCGGTGTCACCCATGTGGGTGAGAACCGTGTCCAAGAAATGGAAGAAAAATACCAGGAGCTCTCGCTCCCGGTGACCTGGCATCTGCAGGGACATTTGCAGAAAAATAAAGTCAAAAAGGCAGTCGCTATGGCAGATCTCATCCAGTCAGCGGACTCATTGTCCATTCTGCGGGAGATCGACAAGCGGGCGGCAGAGATCGATAAGGTGCAGGACGTACTCTTGGAGTTTAATATTTCCGGAGAAGAAAGCAAGACAGGTCTTTCACCAGATGACATGAAAATGGCGATCGATGAAGCGAAGTCGCTCTCTCATGTGAGGGTGCTCGGACTGATGTGCATGGCGCCGAATTATGAGGATGTGGAGATGACGCGCCCCGTTTTCCGCAAAGCCCACGAGATGTGGGAGGATATGAAAAAGCAGTTTCCCGAGGGACAGATTTCCATCCTGTCTATGGGAATGACCCATGATTTTGAACAGGCTATCGAAGAGGGAGCCACGATGGTGCGTATCGGCACTGCGATCTTCGGCTCTCGCGTATACCATTAGGAGGAGAAAGAAATGAGTTTATTGGATAAGTTTAAAGATCAGTTCGTCGATCGTGATGATGAAGATATGGAAGAGGAGGATCTTGGCGAGGAGACGGCTCCCGTCAATCCTGCTCAGCCCGTCCCGCCGCGTCCGGCAGCTGTCCGCGGTATCGGCAGAAGTGCTGTCCCGCGTCAGGCCGCCAAGCCATACACCATGGTTGTTGTCAGCCCGAAGAGCTACAGTGATGCGGAAAAGATCGGGGATCATCTGAAGGCTATGCGTCCGGTCGTCATGAATATGGAAAAAACGGATGCGGATGAAGCCCAGCGTATCGTGGATTTCGTTCAGGGCATCATGTATGCTTTGGATGGCCGCATCGACCAGATCTCTGAAAGCATTTATCTCTGCGCGCCGAATAATATGAGCGTTTCCCGTGAGAATTTCGCTGCCTATGCGGACCAGCAGGCAGCCGCACCGGCCGGTGCACCGCAGTGGAATGCCCAGCAGCCGCAGGGACCCTCGGCTCCAGAGGCTTGATGTCTTTCTGGGAAGGGGGTCTGGACTGGCTGAAAAAGCAGTTCGATGGCCAGGACGAGGATGTCTATGACACACAGGCAGAGGAGAGGGAGATACTTCCGGAGGCAGGCGCGCTGCCGGCTCGAAGTCTCCGTCCGCTGGAGGTGGTGATCATGGTACCCGGCACGTATGCAGATGCACGGCATGGGGTGGATGCTCTTGAAAAAGGGCTCGCCGTTATTGTCGTTTTGAATGACAGTGTGGATGATGAGACAGCCAGCCGGTTTGTCGATTTCATGAGTGGAGCTGTTTATCTGGCCCACGGAAGCATCGAGCTTCTGAATGATGATGTCCTTATCTGCCTGCCGGAGACTGTGCGGCTCGATAAGGATCGACTGACCGATTTCCAAGGCATCCCTGCCTGGAAAGGACCGAACCTATGAAGAAGATACTGATCATCGGATGCGGGGCGATGGGAGGAGCGATCCTCTCCGGCTGCCTTGCTAAAGGTTTATGGAAAAAAGAAGAAGTCTTCGTCAAGGAGCATTCCCTTGCGGCTTCGGAAGAAAAAGCAGCACGATACGGAGTCTCTGTCTCCAAAGAGGGGGGCGAAGCCGGTGAGGCGGATCTGGTCATTGTGGCCGTGAAGCCGAACGTGGTTCCTTCTGTGCTGGAAGAATTGTCCCGGCATGCGCCCCGCCGGGTCCTTTCTATTGCAGCCGCTGTCACGATCGAGACACTGGAAAAGGCTCTTCCGAAGGGGACAGAAGTCATCCGCGTCATGCCGAATACCCCGGCCTCTGTCGGAGAAGGCATGGCAGCGATCGCTCCGGGGACATTCGCTTCGGAAGGATTCATCGCTGAGGCAGAGGATATTTTCCGCGCACTGGGCAAGGAAGCCGTCGTGACGGAGCGCCAGCTCGATGAGCTCGGTGCGCTCTCCGGGGCAGGCCCGGGATATGCCTTTGTCATCATCGATGCGCTGGCAGATGCCGGCGTCCTGATCGGTCTTCCGAGAAAACTTGCCATCGAAGCCGCGGCTCAGACGCTGTATGGCGCAGCCAAGATGGTCTTAGAAACAGGGAAACATCCGGCTGAGCTGCGTGACCAGGTCACCAGCCCGGGCGGTACCACCATCGCGGGGATTCATGCCATGGAGCGCGCGGGTATCCGTGCGGCGCTCATGGATGGTGTAGAAGCCTGTCTTGCCAAATCGGATCAGATGGCGGGAAAATAATTAGGAATGAGTAGCTAGGGATTAGGGATTAGGGATTAGGGGTACAAAGTGACTGGGGACTAGTCACTAGTCCCCAGTCACCAATTTTCCAAGGAATCAATAGATGAAAGATAGAGAAAAAATTATTCGTTATTTTGCTGCCACCAGTGACGATGCCAAAGACATGGCGATCCGTCTGCTGGATCTGGCGGATGCTGTCGATCGTGGACGGCCATTTGCTGTCGGCCCCTTCATGTCGCCTTTTGCGGCGCAGATCGGGCAGACCATCGCAACACATATGAAGACGGTCACGGTGAAAAGCGAGGGTGGCTATCATGAGGCGGAGCGTGTGCGCATCGCCTTTTCCAGAGACGACTATGACGGTCCCATCGACTTTGGTATGACACTCCTCTCCGTCACCTGGGATGATCGTTACCGCTTGATCGGGCATCGGGATGTCTTAGGCTCGCTGATGGGTCTTGGCATCGACCGCGCCGTTCTGGGCGACATCCTTATGCAGGGAGCCGGCTGCCAGATCGTAGCAGACAGTACCATGGCTGGGTGGATCAGAGACAATTTCCATAAAGTTGCTATGGTCCCGGTCACGGTCAAAGAGATCCCGATGGAGGAAATCGAGCCGCCGAAGAAAACAGCCAAAGAAGTCCGTGCGACAGTGGCCTCTCTTCGTTTGGATGCTGTAGGAGCAGCGGGCTTTGGTATTTCCCGCTCCAAGATGGTGCAGGCCGTCGATGACGGGCGCACGGAAGTGAACTGGCAGCCTGCCAAGAGTGCGTCCCAGACGGTGAAAGCTGGCGACATCATCAGCATCCGCGGGCGCGGCCGTATCGAGATCAAAGAGGAAACCGGCACGAGCCGAAAAGGCCGGACGGGATTGTTGATTGATAGATACAAATAAGGGTTCGGGGTTCAGGTTGATAGGTTCAATGGGTTCTGTAGGTTCGACAGGCTCATAGATTTCTCATCTTTCGTGAATACCCTAGGGAAACGCTGATTAAATCGCAGAGTCAGATTTTACAAGAATTTTTATACATAGCTTCGTCATAACCTTCCTTAAATAGCTCGCTATTCGCGTCAGGTTATTCCTTGCTATGCATAAAAATCCAAGAGTAAAATCTGACAACGATTTAATCAGTGTTTCCCTAGCCTTGAAGTTTGAAAGCAGGGATTAGTGGTTAGGGATTAGGAGCCTCGAGTGACTAGTGACTCGTGACTGGTAGCTGGGGATTAGTATCTAGGGATTAGGGGTGCAAAGTAACTGGTGACTGAAATGCCACCTTCGGGCATCGCCCTATTTATACTCTGCGGCGCTTTTGATTGTTATGCGCCGCACCACCACTCCTCACTCCTCACTCCTAACTGGCGAGTAGAGCTTTCACACGCAATCAAGGGGCGGCACGCCCATGGGCTAACCCTGAACCCTGAACCTTGAACCCTGAACCCTGAACCATGAACCATGAACCCTGAGCCCTTGAACTCATAAGTAAGAATATCATTAAAGGAGCATACAATATGATCACACCGATGGATATTCATAATAAAACATTTTCCGGTCAGATCCGCGGCTATTCGAAGGATGAAGTGAATGCCTTTCTGGAAGAGCTTGCGAGCGACTATGAAAAGATTTACCGCGAGCACCGTGCTATGGAAGAAGAAATGGACATCATCCGCACGAAGCTCCGCAACTACGAAAAGATGGAGTCGACCATGTCCCACACGCTGGTCATGGCACAGGAAACCGCGGATAATGTGAAGAAGAATGCACACAAGGAAGCCGAGCTTTCCATTCAGGAAGCCCAGAGCGAAGCGCAGAAGATCGTTTCCGATGCCGAAGCGGCTCGTCGCAAGATGAATGCGGATCTGCTGAAGGCAGAAGGCGATATGAATCTGTATATCGAAAAGCTCTTGTCAAATTTCAAATCTGCGCTGGCGCTGATCGAAGCAGCCAAAGCCGCTCGTGCGCCGCAGGCGGTGCAGGCTCAGCAGCCGGCAGCTTCTGAACCGTCTGAACCGACTGCTGAGGCGGAGACTTCTGCCACGGAAGAAGAAGCAGCACCAGCTGTAGAAGCAGAGGAAGCCGCTCCTGCGCCTGCCGGCGGAAATCTTTTCGATGAGGCGGCTAAGACAGTAGCTCCGAAAGAAGAGAACTAAGCCTATGGAAACAAAACCGACCGTGACCGAGTGGGCCAATGACCATCTGGGGCTCACTCTGGCGATCACAAAAAGACTGCATGAAGAGCAGACCCCTTTTCAGCACATTGAGATCGTCGAGACGGAGCAGTATGGACGTCTTCTCATCTTAGACGGTGTTTTCCAGACTTCCGTCAAGGATGAGTGGACGTACCATGAAATGATCGCGCATGTCCCGCTCATGATGCATCCTCATCCGGAGCGTGTACTCATCATTGGCGGCGGAGACGGCGGCGTCGCACGCGAAGTCTGCCGCCACGAGTGTGTAAAACAGGTGGATCTTTGCGACATCGATGGCCGCGTCATCGAGCTTTCTAAGGAATATTTCCCGACGATCTCCAAAGTCCTCCTGGATCCGCCGAAGAAGCTTCATGTCCACGTGGGGGATGGCATCGCTTTTGCGGCCGCGGTGAAGGATTTTTATGACGTCATCATCATCGACTGCTCTGACCCCATCGGACCGGGCGAAGGCCTTTTCACGAGAGAATTCTACAAAAGCGCCAAGGCGGCTCTTAGAGAAGATGGGCTCATCGTCCAACAGACCGAGTCTCCGATCGTCCAGCAGAAGACCGTCCACGATGTTTTTGCGGCGATGCGTGACGTATTCCCCATCGTACGCATGTATTTTTCACACGTGCCGATTTATCCGGAGTGCATGCACTCCTTCATGATCGGATCGAAGAAATATGACCCGCTCACAGCCAAGGTCCGTGAAGACGGCCCGCAGCCGATGAAGTACTACAATAAAAATATCCAGAAAAGCTGCTTTGCTCTTCCGAATTTCATCAAAGACCTGATTTATAAGGGAACATACAGTTTTTAACGAAAGAGACGTGCGAAAGCACGTCTTTTGTGGTTGTCGGGTTCAAGGTTCAGGGTTAGCTCGTGGGGCGTGCTGCCCCTTTGATTGTGAATGAAGCCTCGTTTGAATTAGGAATTAGGAATGAGGAATTAGGAATGAAGGTGGCGGCTTCGCCGCAAGTATATATGGGACGATGCCCGAAAGTAGTATTCAAGTCACCAGTCACAAGTCACTTTGTGCCCCTAATCCCTAGTTACCAGTCACTTGTCACAAGTCACTCATCCCTGCTTTCAAACTTCAGGTTGGTGGTGCGGCGCATTATAATTTAGAAGCGCCGCACCACCCTGAACCCTGAACCCTGAACCCTGAACCCTGAACCCTGAACCCTGACCCCCCTTTCTTTCCCATGATATAATGAGAAAAATGATTTCATGAAAGGAGCGATTTCCATGGAAATCCGTGTGTTGAAATATTTTCTCATGGTCGCGCGTGAGGAGAGCATCACGAAGGCGGCCAGCCGCCTCCACATCACGCAGCCGACGCTGTCGCGCCAGATGGCGGACCTCGAAGCGGATATGGGCGTCCCGCTCCTGGATCGGAGCGGACGCAAGATCGCATTGACGCCGGAAGGCATACTCCTTCGCCGACGCGCCGAAGAGATCGTCTCTCTGGTCGACAAGACGGAGATGGAAGTCTCTCAGGCGGCGGAAAATCTCGAAGGTACCATCAGCGTAGCCGGCGGGGATCTCGCGCAGGCGCGTGATTTCATACGTCTCATTAAGGAATTTCAGACACTCCATCCCTATGTATACTTCCGTTATTACACGGACATCACTCCCTATATTTGTGAATGTATGGACCATGGCTGCGTCGATGTGGGGCTCCTTGTGCAGCCTTTCGATAGGGAAAAGTATGAGTCGCTTCCGATCGGGAAACCGAGCCGGATGGGGGTGTACATGCGTGCGGATGATCCTTTGGCGCAGAAGCCGGAAGTATCGATGCAAGACCTTGAAGGCTGCAACCTGCTGCAGGGGCTTCGTCCAGATCTTGATGCGATGCTCTTTGCGGAGCATGCGGGTCAGGAGAGCCATCCTGGCACGATCGAGTCTGACCTCCCCACGAATCGAGTCATCATGGTAGATGAGGGTATGGGCTATTTTATCGGCGGGGAGGGGGTACTCCCCTTTCTTGATGAACATCGGATCTGTTTCAGGCCGATCGGAGGAAAGCCGCAGTATATCCACACATTTCTTGCGTGGCGCAGAAATCAGCCTTTCAGCCGTGTCACGAAAGCGTTCATAGAGTTTTTGAAAGAGAAGTTGAAGTAAGGTAAAGCATCTGCGAAAGCAGGTGCTTTTTTTGTTGTCGGGGTCAAGGTTCAGGGTTCAGGTTGGTGGTGCGGCGCAAAATATGATAGAAGCGCCGCAAGTTTTGAGATTAACGTAAAATGCGTCGCCCCTTCTCTAAGTAATGCTATTAAGTAATGCTATTAAGGAAACGCTGATTAAATCGCAGAGTCAGATTTTACAAGAATTTTTATACATAGCTTCGTCATAACCTTCCTTAAATAGCTCGCTATTCGCGTCAGGTTATTCCTCGCTATGCATAAAAA
>CAVBQN010000058.1:0-12734 GCA_963597545.1 Fusicatenibacter saccharivorans | reverse complement strand
TTTTTAGAAGATGGTATTCTCGTATCGCAGCCTTCCCCTCTAGGGGAAGGTGCCCGAAAGGGGCGGATAGGGTGACTATGGTATGAAAGACAACTGGGATAAGGTTTCCCGGTCACTCCTATGAGAGCTGCAAGTCCCCCGCGGCAGATGGAACGCGAAAATGAGATGATCGTTATTTCACATCGCCTTTTTGTTATAATAGAGAAAAGAGAAAGACGCGGTGTTTCCTTGTCAGAGCGAGGAAGGGAGGCGGAGCATGAGGAGGCGCGGATATATTCTTCTCGAGGCGCTGATCGCGCTTTTCCTGATCGCATCGCTTTCGGCGGCGCTCTATCCTTTCGCGGCGGAGGCTGTGCGTGCGGTGGATCTCATGGCGAAGCGTTCGCGGATCGCGGGCGAGGGACTCTATGCCATGGATTTCATGACTGAGCAGCTCCGCAATACGCTTAAGAGGGGGGAGGCTTCTTCGATTTCCGGCGATACCTACAGCTACGAGGCGTATAATCAGTCAGGCGAAGTGAAGACGTATCGTTTCTTTCTGGATCAGGAGAAATTAAAACTCGATGTGTACGGGAAGACGACGGAGCCGGTGACGGGGACGACATCGGGGAAGGAAGAGTACGCACTGACTTGTGAGGAGGGGCCGTTCTTTGTCAAGAACGGGGAGGGATCGCTTGCGATCTCCTTCTCGCTCCTGCATCGCCCGTCGGGGGAGACGATGCATTTCCGCACGAGCCTTCTCTCGTATGCCGATTTCTACAGAAAGGGGCAGCGCTATGAATAGAAGGAAAGGCTCCATGACGCTGTGCCTGCTGCTTCTTTTTTCTATGCTGGTGACGCTGTCTGCGGGAGCGCTCTACTATGTCTCCCGCACCGCCTCGGAGGCGTACCTCTATCAGCAGGGGCTGTCTTCGGTGTATGCGGCAGAGAGCGGAGCGAATGTGGCGCTCGGGCGGCTGAAGGCGGGGGCGATGGGAAATCAGAGCTTCACGCTCTCGGTGAATGGACGGCGGGTCAAGGTGATGGTGACGGATACGTCGGCATCCCGCACGGAGGGGACGGTGACCTCTACGGCATCGGACGCAGAGGGCGGGTACAAGCGGACGGTGCAGATCACGTATACGAGCGAAGCGCATGAGGAACAACGCATCCTCACTGTCACAAACGTATCGAGCTGACGGGGAGGCTAAGAGACATTTTCTTCTTCTGTCTTTCCTGCCGCCCCTCTCCTATCCGCCCCTTTCGGGCATCTTCCCATAGGGAAGGCTGACGATACGAGGATAGCACCAGCTAAGGATCATCGAAGCACGCATTTTCATTCTCTTAAATCAAATAATCAAAAATAATTTAGCACTCTATTGACATGAGCGCTAAAAGTGCTATACTATAGTTGTTCAAGGGAGAACCGAAAGGGCTTCCGAAGAAAATTATAAAAAGAAAGAGGTCTTTGATATGCGTAGTTTGATTCCATTTGATGGTCTGTTTGGCAATACGGTTCTGGATCACTTCTTTGATGATGATATGCCGACGGTGTATCAGGATTACACCGCTGTCCCGAAAGTCGATATTGAAGATAAGAAGGATCATTACGAGATCACTTGCGATATGCCGGGGTTCAAGAAGGAAGAGATCCATATTTCTTATGAGAATGGGATCCTGTCTCTGGGTGCAAAGAAGGAAGACAAGAAGGATGCCGATGATACAGAGCATCACTACATCCGCCGCGAACGTGCTTCTGTCTCCTTCAGCCGTCAGTTCACGGTGAAAGGCATCAAGGAGGAAGGCATCAAAGCGGCACTGAAGGATGGCATCCTGACCATCATGCTGCCGAAGGAAGAAGAAAAGAAGGCAGAACCATCGCGTCAGATCACGATCGACTAAGGTCTTTTGAGAGACGCTGATGCGATCGCATGGAAAGCCCCTGATCGGAAATTTTCCGGTCAGGGGCTTTGTGGTGTATGGGGCTAGGGACTGGGAGATCGGAAGACATCAGCGCCTTTTTTCTCCCTCCTTCCTTTGGAAGGAGGTGCCCCGAAGGGGCGGAGGTTGGTCGCGCAAAACGGTACTCCCACATTCGGGGAAGCCAACCCCGCCTCGCTTCGCTCGTCTGCCCCTTCCAGAGGAAGGGGCTCAAATGATTTTGAAGGAAGCACTGATTCAATCGTTGTCATTCGCGGTCAGGAACTCACGCTTTTCCCACATGTGCCACGCACCTCTCCGCTTTCCTCTGGAAAAGAAATGGTAGGGGCGGGTTCAGGGGAAGCGGATATGGCGGAGAAGGCGTCGGCTTCGCCGCAAATATACCTATGACGATACACGCAGCCCCTTTTTTCTCCCTCCTTCCTTTGGAAGGAGGTGCCCCGAAGGGGCGGAGGTTGGCCGCGTGAAACGGTACTCCTACATTCAGGGAAGCCAACCCCGCCTCGCTTCGCTCGTCTGCCCCTTCCAGAGGAAGGGGCGTGAATGATTTTGAAGGAAGCACTGATTCAATCGTTGTCATTTGCGGTCAGGGACTCGCGCTTCCCCCGCATATGCCGCGCACTTCTCCGCTTTCCTCATCTGTCTTTCATGCCGCCGGTGCCCTATCCGCCCCTGTGGGGCACCTTCCCCTAGAGGGGAAGGCTGACGATACGAGGACAGCACCCGCTAAAAAGCGGCGAAGCCGCCTCCTTCCCCTTTGAACCCTCTGAACCTATAGAACCCGCTTTCCTCTCTTTATTGTCAACCACAATTATTTTCTTGATTGACACATCTGATTGTTTATTTTATACTTACCTACAAGATAACAATTCAAAAGGGCGAGTGGCCCGAAGGAATGAAGGAAAGGGAGAATCATCATGGAAAGTGCTTGTGCAGAGATCATCAGATTGGCGGAGAAGGTCATGGATGGGGGTGAGATCACGCAGGAGGAAGCGAAGAGTCTCATCCGCACGAAGGATGAGGATACCATGCTGCTGCTTGCGATGGCCGATAAGATTCGTCAGAAGTTCAATGGGAATGCGGTGGATTTCTGTGCGATCATCAATGCAAGAAGCGGGCATTGTCAGGAAAATTGCAAGTTCTGCGCGCAGTCGGGCTGGTATCACACGGGGGCGAAGGTGTATCGCCTTCTGCCGGAGGAGGAGATCCTGGCGGCAGCGAAGAAGGCGAAGGAAGCAGGCGCCGTCCGTTTCTCTTTGGTGACTTCCGGCCGTAACCAGGATAATCCGAATGAGTTCGATGAGATCATCGACATCGTGAAGAAGATCAGAGAGCAGGTGGGGATCGAAGTGTGCTGCTCGCTGGGGCTGATTTCCAAGGAGCAGGCACTCCAGCTGAAAGAGGCGGGCATCACGCGCATCCACTGCAATATCGAGACGTCGCCTTCTTATTTCCCGGAGATCTGCTCGACGCATACGATGGAGGATAAGGAGGATATCATCCATACCGCGCAGTCGGCGGGGATCCGCGTGTGCTCCGGTGGGATCATCGGGCTCGGGGAGTCTCTGGATCAGCGGGTGGAGATGGCCTTCCACCTGAAGGAGATGCATATCGACTCGGTACCGCTGAATATCCTGAATCCGGTGAAGGGGACGCCTTTCTATACGAATAAGCGTCTGCCGCCGCTGGAGGTGCTCCGCACATTTGCGATGTTCCGTTTCGTCCTGCCGAAGGCACTGATCCGCACCGCAGGCGGCCGTGAGGTGAACCTGCGAAGCCTGCAGGCGTATGCACTGACAGGCGGGCTGAACGGCATCATGGTGGGCGGCTATCTGACGACAGGCGGCCGCGACCCGAAGGAGGATATCCGCATGACGGAGGATCTCGGACGTTCCATGACGACACCGAAGCTTTGAGAGTGACTCGGGACTGGAAATCAGACATCAGACGTCTGATTTCCAGTCCCGATTTCACAATAACCAGCACAAATGCATAGAAATATTCCCATTGTCAAACACGAATAGTTCTATTACGTATGACACGTAAGGTATGACAAAGGCAAGACCCGGCCATGCGACCGGAGGATTTTATAAAAAGGAGTGTTTTACAATGGAAAGCAGCTGCGAACAGATTTTGAAGTGGACGGAAAAGGTTTTGAATGGCGGAGTGATCACAGAAGAGGAAGCGAGGACGCTGATCCGCACCGCCGGCGGCGTGAACGGCGTCATGATCGGCAATTACCTCACCAGCAAGGGCTCGGATCCGCAGGATGATATCGCGATGCTTCACGACCTTGGCCGTATCCGGACAGCGCTGCAGGTATGATGCGATGAGGGGTGAGGCTGTCACCTTCACTCCTTCTATATACGTTTGGCGGGATCATGCAAGGGTCAGACTGGATCGGTGTTTTCCTGAAAGAAAATGGTGAGGCAAATCATGGATGAACATATAGCAACCATCACTCGGTGTATGGATCAGGTGCTCGCGGGAAGAGAGATCTCCAGGGAGGAGGCAGAGACGCTCTTTGCGGCCGGAAAGGAGGAGCCTTTCTTCCTTATGGCGGCAGCAGACAAGATCCGGAAGACCTTCTGCGGCGATCAGATGCGCTTTTGCAGCGATGTGAATGCCAGAAGCGGACGCTGTACGGAGAATTGCAAGTTCTGCGCGCAGTCGGGCTGGTATCACACCGGCGTCAAGGAGTATCCGCTAAGAAGCCCGGAAGATTTGCTCCGCGAAGCCAAACAGGCAGAGGCCTATGGCGCAGAACGCTTCGGCATCGTTACCTCCGGACGCGGGCAGAGCGATCCCGTGCAGTTTGCTTCCATCGTAGAAGCGGTGAAGCGGATCAGCAAAGAGACGAAGCTCTCCGTCTGCTGCTCGCTCGGACTTCTGACCGAGGAGCAGCTGAAGACGCTGAAGGCGGCAGGCTGCCAGCGCATCCACTGCAATCTGGAAACGGCGAAGCGCCATTTCCCCGCCATCTGCACCACACACACGTATGAGGAAAAGGAAGCGCACATCCGCCGCATCCAGCAGGCGGGTCTGGAGGTCTGCTCCGGCGGCATCTTCGGGTTGGGAGAAACGGAGGAAGACCGGATAGACATGGCCTTTGCTCTTCGTGAGCATCACGTCACCTCTGTGCCGCTCAATATTTTCAATCCCATCCCGGGAACGCCTTTTGGGAAGAATAAGCCTCCGAAGCCGATCGAGATCCTTCGGATGTTCGCCATGTATCGTTTCATCCTGCCTCACGTCATCATGCGCGTATGCGCGGGACGTGAGAATTCGCTCCGTGACATGCAGGCCTTTGCCCTCTCGGCGGGGCTCAATGGCGCGATGATCGGCGGCTATCTCACCATAGCCGGCCGTTCGCCGGAAAGAGATAAGCAGATGGCCGTCGATATGGGACGGACATTGTAAAAAAACAGAGCCCTCTTTTGCAAGCAAAAGGGGGCTCTGTTTTTTGGTTCAGGGTTCAGGGTTCAGGGTTCAGGGTTAGCCCTGGGGGCGGCTCCGTCCACTGATTATGAATGAAAGCTTTGCGCGAATTAGGAATGAGGAATTAGGAATGAGGAATGGTGGTGCGGCGCATAAAAATCAGAAGCGCCGCGGAGTTTTGATAGCGCTTCGCGCGTATCGTCATTTCGAGCGTAGTCGAGAAATCTTTATTGCAGAACGTTCAGCGCCTGATGTGAGGTAGCACTAGGACATCGTTTTTCCTCAGCGCATACACGCTGATTCCCGCAATGCAGTAAAGATCGAGGGCTGCGCTCGGGATGACGATGCCGGAGACTCCCAGTCACTCCTAATCCCTAATCCCTAGTCCCTAGTCACCAGTCACCAGTCCCCCGTCATTTCCCCTCCATCATCTTCCGGATCCGTTCGCGGCGTCTCTTCGCCGCTTCTTCGTCGACGATGATGAGATGGCCGGTGTCAGTGACGATCTCTTTGCGCTTCATGTCAGCGGGCTTGACAGGCGCGGTGCTTTTGTAGTCGAAGCCGCCGGCGAGGTGACAGCTGGCGCAGTCCCTGCCGCGCGCGCCGCGCAGCATGCGGTAGAGGCAGTAGAGGAACCAGCCAGCGATGGCAAGGCCGATGAGGATGGTCAAGAGTGTATGCATAAGAGTCCTTTCTTACAAAAGCAATAGGGAATCGGGGAGAAAATCATCCATGGGAGTGCCGTTTCGCGCGCTCCGCGGCAAGTTCATCCAAAAGGTTTGGCGGGGTGTCGCTTTGCCATACCCAGTCGGGACGGAGGGCGGCGGCGCGTTCCTTGGCGGCTTTGAGGTCGTAGTAGACCTGCCATTTCGCATCGACCAGTGCGCGGCCGCTCTGGCGGAGAAGGTAAGCGGGATGGAAGGTCGGCATGACGGGGATGCCATGGAAATCGATCCAGTGACCGCGGGAGCGGATGATACCGGCTTCGCGGCCCAGGAAGAAGCGGAGTGCGACTTTGCCAAGACCGATGATGACGGCAGGGCGTGCGAGTGCGATCTCCTGCAAAAGCCAGATGCTTCCGCAGAAATGTCCTTCGTCCATGGTGGGGGTGCGGTTGCCGCGCGGACGGCACTTTACGATGTTTGTCACGTAGACATGGTCGCGGGTGATGCCGACGGAGGCGAGCGCCTTGTCCAGCAGCTGCCCGGAGGGGCCGATCAGAGGGCCGCCGTAGTCATCCTCGACGCCCCCGGGGCCTTCGCCGACGATCATGAGCGGGGCATCCGCAGGGCCGGTGGAGAGCACGGGGCCAAGACCGCCTTCGCGGCGAAGCGGGCAGCGGCTGCAGGAGGTGATGGCTTCCTTCAGCGCTTCGTGCGTGGCAAAGCCGGTGGGGCGCGCCATCTCCTGCCTGCGGCGGACGATATATTCTTCCGGGTCTTCGTGTCCGAATAGATCCATAAGCGATGCCTCCTTAGAGGAAATCAATAAAGGGTTCAGGGTTCAGGGTTGCGGTGGCGGCTTCGCCGCAAATAATATAGGGCGATGCCCGAAAGTAGTATTCAAGCCACTAGTCACAAGTCACTAGTCACTCGCGGCTCCTAATCCCTAGCCACTAGTCCCTAGCTACTAGAATCCAGTCACTAGTCACTATTTAGGCATGCCTTTCGATAGCCAGAAGGCATGTGTATAAATGACGGTTCCTCTATATCATAGAACCAATGGCCGGTCTTGGCAAGAGGCACTGCGCTTGCAAGGCAGGTTGTCAGGAATGATATAATAAGAAATATATGTAGCAGGCCATCCAGCGGCTTCGGGACGCAGAGATGATTTCCCTTTTCCCCGATCGCTGTCCTTCGCCTGTCGGGTAAGAGGTATATATGAAAAAAATAGATATGACGCATGGACCGATCGGAAGGAAAACGATCCGTTTTGCGCTGCTCTTGGCACTGACGGGCATGCTGCAGCAGGTGTTCAATACCATCGACACCATCATCATGGGGCAGTTTGTCGGGAAGGAAGCGATGGCGGCTGTCGGGAGCAATACGCCCATCATAGGCTTCATCGTGACATTTTTCATCGGTATTTCGATCGGGGCGAATGTCGTGATTTCCCAAATGACAGGGAAGGGAGATCGGGAGGGAGTCCATCGGGCGGTCTTTTCGACGCTTGCCTTTGCGCTTGCCGCAGGAATCGTGATGACCTGTCTGAGCGAAGCTGTCGCAGAGCCGCTGCTCTCGCTGCTTCAGGTGCCGGATGTGCTCATGCCGCTCTCCGCAGAGTATCTGCGCATTTTTTTCCTGGCTCTGCCGGGGATCCTGGTCTATAATTTTGCGTCTGCCATTTTCCGAAGTCAGGGAGATACGAAGACGCCCCTCTTCTGTCTGGCGGCGGCAGGGGTCATCAAGGTCATCATCAGCTACACGCTGGTGGCGTTTTTTCATCAGGGCGTGGCAGCTGTGGCGATCTCTACGACATGTGCGACGCTTCTTTCTTCCGCCATGCTGGTGACGATCCTGCTTCGCAGCACGCATGTGATCCATTTGGAATGCAGGACATCGTTCTTTGATCTGTATATTTTACGGGAGATCCTTCGCATCGGCACACCGGCAGGGTTGCAGGCGGCGGTCTTCTGTCTGTCGAACATCGTGATCCAGTCGGCGATCAACAGCCTTGGCGCGGATGTCATGGCGGCAACGGCGGCGGCGTTCAATCTGGATATTCTTTGCTATATCTTTGTCAATGCGTTCGGGCAGGCATGTACGACATTCGTCGGGCAGAACTACGGGGCCGGCGACATGGCGCGCTGCCGCCGCGTCGGGGTCATCACCACCTTGCAGAATCTGGTCGTCTGCGTCATCATCGGAGCGCCCATCCTGTATTTTTCGCCATCACTGCTTGCGCTTTTTACCAGCGATGTGATGGTCATCAGCTATGGCGTCACCCGCATGGGCTATATCATTCTGGCGGAGCCTTTGAATTTGGCCATCGAAATGATCTCCGCCTATCTCCGCGGCTTTGGCAATTCACTTTCTCCGGCGCTCATCACGATCGTCGGGATCTGCGGCTTCCGTATCCTTTATATGTGGGCCGTATTTCCTGCCATCCCCAGCTTTGACTGCCTTATGACGGTGTATCCGCTGAGCTGGTTTGTCACGGCTGTCGGACTTTCTGTCCTGCTTTTCAAGACGCGAAAGAAGTATATTTTCGGGTGACTGGTGACTGGTGACTGGATTCTAGTAGCTAGTGGCTAGGGATTAGTGGCTGGTGGCTAGTGACTAGTGACTTAAATGCCACCTTCGGGCATCGCCCCATATATACTCGCGGCGCTTCCATATTTTTATGTGCCGCACCACCACTCCTAACTCCTAACTCCTCACTAGAGAGCGCGCGAGGCTTTCACCTACAATCAAAGGGGAGCACGTCCCACGGGCTAACCCTGAACCTTAAACCCTAACAAAGGAGACTCTCCTATGATCCATGAAAGCATTCTTCTCAAGCAGAAAACGCTTGAAGCCCATTTGAAAACACTTGGCTCGGTCGCCGTCGCTTTTTCCGGCGGTGTGGACTCGACCTTTCTTCTTCATGAGGCCTGCAAGGTGCTCGGCGATAAGGCCGTCGCAGTGACGATGAAGCTCAATTCCGTCCCCGCGCGTGAGATCGAAGAGGCGAAGGATTTCTGCACGTCCCGCGGCATCCGGCAGGTGATCGTGGAAAGGAACCAGTTCGCTGCGCCGGGCTTTGCTGACAATCCGAAGGATCGCTGCTACTGGTGCAAGACCTATCTCTTCTCGTCTCTGGGCGAGCTGGCGAAGGCGCATCAGATCGCTTATATCATCGACGGAACAAATTTCAGTGATACGAAGGGCTATCGTCCCGGGCTGAAAGCGCTCGCCGAGCTGGGCGTCGTGAGCCCTTTGAAGGAGGCGGGGCTCACGAAGGAGGAGATCCGCATCCTGTCGGAGAAGGAAGGACTTCCCACATGGAATAAGCCATCCTTTGCGTGCCTGGCGACCCGTTTCCCGTATGGCACGAGGATCACGGAGGAGAAGCTTCGCGCGGTCGAAGCGGCGGAGCAGCTGCTTTTCGATCTGGGCTTTTTGCAGTTTCGCGTGCGCTGCCATGGGGATATCGCCCGCATCGAGGTGCTCCCCGCGCAGCTCCCAAAGCTCGTGGAAGATCGTGAGGCAGTCATTGCGCGCTTTCATGCGCTGGGCTTTCGCTACGTGACCATGGACCTGGAAGGGTTCCGCTCGGGATCGATGGATGGGAAATAGGGACTGGTGGCTGGTGACTAGTGACTAGGGATTAGGAGCCTCAAGTAACTAGTGACTGGTGACTTGAATATTACTTTCGGGCATCGCCACTATTTATACTCCGTGGCGCTTCCATATTTTTATGCGCCGCACCATCATTTCGCATTTCTCATTTCTAATTTCTCATTCAAGCGAAACTTTCAAACGCAATCAAAGGGCAGCACGCTCCGTGGACTAACCCTGAACCCTGAACTTTGAACCTAAACTTACAACCAAAGGACACATATATGAGTATTCAAGAGATATTGACCCAAGTGAAGTCTGGCGCGCTGTCGCTCTCTGCGGCAGAGGCGCTCATCCGTGAGAATCCGGCGGAGCGATCCTATGAGGAAATGGGATTTGCCAAGCTCGATACGGATCGGAAGAAGCGTTCCGGCTTTGCAGAAGTGATCTACTGCCAGGGGAAATCTGACGAATTCATCGGACAGATCTTCCGAAGGCTCTATGAGGTGGAGGGGGAAGTCTTCGGCACCCGCGCCTCTCCCCAACAGTATAAGATCGTGAAGGAATTCCTGCCGGAAATCTCCTATGATCCGGTGTCGCATATCCTGAAGCTGGAAAAGGAGAAGGAGCACATCGGCTGCGTGGCCATCTGCACGGGCGGCACGGCAGATATTTCCGTCGCAGAGGAAGCGGCACAGACGGCAGAGTACTTCGGGACGCATGTCGAACGTGTCTATGATGTGGGCGTCAGCGGCATCCACCGCATCCTTTCGAAGGAGGCGATCGTGCGCCGCGCGAACTGTGTCATCGCAGTGGCAGGCATGGAAGGGGCGCTCGCCTCGGTCATCGGCGGACTTGTGAAGAATCCCGTCATCGCGGTGCCGACGTCGGTGGGCTATGGCGCCAGCTTCCACGGCCTTTCGGCGCTCTTGACGATGATCAATTCCTGCGCGAACGGCATCGTCACCGTCAATATCGACAATGGCTTCGGCGCCGGCTATGTGGCGACACAGATCAACCGATTGGCGGAAATGGGACGGATTTGAAAGTAACCATATCGTCCTATTTCTTGTTATGATTACGTGCCATAATTAGGAATGAGGAATGAAGGTGGCGGCTTCGCCGAAATCCTTCGGCTCAGGTCGCGCAGCTGTTCTGGCATTCGTTATCTCAAGTGCGACGTTTCTCGCCGCTCAGGATGACGAAACAGGGCGATGCCCGAAGGTCGTATTCCAGTCACCAGTCACTCGAAGCTCCTAATCCCTAGCCACTAGTCCCTAGCTACTAGAATCCAGTCACCAGTCACCAGTCACTCCTGATTCCAACCAATAATCAACAACCAACAAGGAGAAACCATATGGGAAAAACATTATACCTTGAAACTTCCTCCGGCATCAGCGGAGATATGTTCGTCGCAGCGATGATCGACCTCGGCGCAGACCCGGAGGCGCTGGAACGCGCGCTGAATTCCATCCCCGCGGACGGTTTCATGGTGGAGATCTCCAGCGTCAAGAAATCCGGCATTGCGTGCTGTGATTTCAATGTCATTTTGGATGCAGCCCATGAAAATTATGACCATGATATGGCCTACCTCTATGGCCTGGCACCGGTGACCGCTGCCGCCCCGCAGGAGGAAGCGCCTCATTGCCATTGCCATGAGGACGAGGAAGCGCATCACTGCCATTGCCATGAGGACGAGGAAGCGCATCATTGCCACTGCCATGAAGAGGAAGAGGCGCATCACTGCCACGGACACGGAGGCGAAGAGCCTCATCATCACCATGAGCATCACCACCACCACGGACGCCATCTGGCAGAGATCATGGGCATCATCGACGCGACAGACATGACAGACTCGGCGAAAGCACTGGCGGGCAAGATGTTCCACATCGTAGCGGAAGCAGAGTCTCTCGCCCATCACATGCCGCTGGAAGAGGTGCATTTCCATGAAGTCGGCGCCATCGACTCCATCGTAGATATCATTGCCGCGGCGGTTACCTTTGACAGCCTGGGGATCACGGATGTCATCATCCCCTGCCTCACCGAGGGCAGAGGCACCGTTCGCTGCCAGCACGGCGTGCTGCCCGTCCCCGTCCCAGCGACCATGAATATCATCGAAGCCTACGATATGCCGCTCACCATCATGGAGGCGAAGGGGGAATACGTCACGCCGACCGGCGCAGCCATTGCGGCTGCCATCTGCACGACGCACCAGCTGCCGAAGGCCTTCCGCATCGTGGCGACAGGCCTTGGCGCGGGCAAGAGAGCCTACACCGAGCGCACGAATATCCTCCGCGCATACCTCATCGAAGGGAATGCCATGGAAGAGGGCAAGGATGAGATCGTGAAGCTCGAGACAGACATTGACGACAGCACCGGCGAAGCGCTCGGCTATACCATCGACCGCCTTATGCAGGCCGGCGCGCTCGATGTCCATTACAGCCCGGTCTACATGAAGAAGAACCGTCCCGCATGGGAGCTCACCGTGATCTGCAAGAAGAGCAGGATGGAAGAAATCGAAGATATCATCTTCAAAGAAACGACGACCATCGGTATCCGCGAATTTCCGAGCGTCATGCGCTCCATCCTTCACCGCAACCAGAAGCAGGTGGAAACGCCCTTCGGCATCGCGGAGGTGAAGGAAGTCGCCCTCCCCGGGGAGAGACGCTTCTACCCCGAGTATGAATCGGTGAAGGCCATCGCAGAAAAAGAACATCTGCCCTTTGCGGAGGTATATCATCTCGTGAAAGCACTGGCGGAACAAAACGAGTAGTGGCTGGGGACTAGTGACTGGTAGCTAGTGACTGGTAGCTAGGGATTAGTAGCTAGGGATTAGGTTTGCGATACGAGAAAGCCGCTAGTTTTCAAACCTCCGCGGCGCTTCCTTATTTTATGCGCCGTACCTTCACTCCTAACTCCTAACTTGATTTGGATGTTGACTTAAATGCCAGTTGTTTAGAAAACGCAATACTAGGGGGACTCTCGTATCGTCATTTCGAGCGAAGCGAGAAATCTTCCTTGCAGACCGATAAACGATGCATGTGTGAACGCAGAAATACGTGGCACCAAGACGCCGTTTCCCTGCCAGTGCCTATGTGATACTGACCGCAGTGCAAG
>CAVBQN010000057.1:0-12757 GCA_963597545.1 Fusicatenibacter saccharivorans | reverse complement strand
ACGGAAATTATAACATTTCCACTCAAAGGGAGGCTTTCCTCTTTTATTGTTTCTGGAAAAATTCCCCTACCGAGTAAAATTTTACACTAAGATCGGGGCGCAGCGTGACTAGTGACTAGTGACTTGTGACTAGTGACTTGTGACTAGGAGACGGGAGACTTCAGGCTTCTGACTTCTAAAGTCTCCTGATCTCCAAGTCTAACGTCTCAAGCGGGCATCGCCACCATCTATACTCCACGGCGCTTCTATATCGTTATGCGCCGCGCCACCATTTCGCATTTCTAATTTCTCATTCAATCGAGGCGTTCAAACGCAATCTATGGGCTGCCGCCAAAGCCTTGCCCCCTGCCCCTCGAACCGCTATAATAAAGTCACATTAAAATTTTCTCCGCACATGGTGCAGAAAGGCTCTCTCATGGCTGACAATACGATCCCATTCCCGACAAAAGGCAATTTCAATAAAAATCTCAAGGCAGATGCATTTGAGTCCTACCTCAAGAAGGAAGGGCTGAATTTCTTCCGCCGTCAGGATGCACATGACTCCTACGACACCGTCGTCTTCATGACCGCACTGCCTGCGGGCAAGCACCGCCTGGTCTGCGCCGTCATCACGGATAACAGCATGTACACCCTGATCCGCGTCCACCTCGGCACCGCGCCGAAGGGCCCGGCCAGAAAGACCTTCGTCCCTTTCCTGAACAAGCTGAATGGGGAGCATGCCATCGTGAAATACACGATCGGCAGCGATGACAACGTCTTCCTCGATGTCTGCGTGACCTCCACAAGCGAACACTTCGACCCCGAGACCGTCCGCGACACGCTGAATGTCCTCGTCTTCCATCTGGGTGAATGCTACGAAGACGTCGCCCGCCGTCTCGATAAACCGGGCGATGCCACAGACGGATTCTCGCTGTGATGGGGACTAGAGATTAGGATCTATAGACTTGGAGACTTCAGACAAAAAGGACTTTTGATTCGCAAAAATCGAAAGTCCTTTTTCGTGTTCATGGAGCTATTATTTTACAGCCCCTTTTTACATCTAGTATTCCATGTCATAGGCTTGCAACGCCAAAAGACATTCCATATACTATACAAAGAAAGATCGTATTTAGATCAAAGAGGATACCATCTATGAAATATACTTTCATGCAAAAAAACAACAAAGTGATGGATGTAGAAATGGATCCCTACTATGGAGATGTAGAAGAGATCCTGCAAATACACGATTCTCGAAGAATTCCATTATCCGTTCAATATCGGGACAAAAGGATGAAAGAGAAAAAGGCTTTCCAGGAATGGATCAATTATAGAAACATTCCGAAAACAAGAGCACTTGCGGGAAGCGTATTTAAAAACACAGACATACGAATCAATTCATTGTCTCTAAAAAGTTTGGGACTCAACCTAAACGATCAATACTGGTTTAAACCATACGGCAGCCTCATGCAGTGGGAAGATGTCAATTTCTTTGAAAATGACTTTTCAGGACATCCGCTCGGCATGAGTTTCCGAAATGAAATCACCTCATGGGAACCTCCCACAGGATTTTCCCCTGACTACAGCTCCAATGGGAACCTGCCTAAATACTGGTTTATTCAGAATGACATACGCTATCTTGCCAAAGCAGGTAAAAAGCCGTACTATCAGCAAATTACCAATGAAATCATCGCAAGTAAAATCCTTCAAAAAGCAGAATTACCTCATGTAACTTATGAAGTAAAAAAAATAGAGAAGAATATCTACTCCATATGTCCAACCTTTATTACCCCGGATACAGAATACATTCCAGCTTATGAAATTTTACAGGTACTTCCTTTTAAAAGGCAGGATGGAGCATACCGGCATTTCATCGCATGCGGAGAGAAACTGGGCATTCCCCATGTCAAACAGGATATAGATGCCATGCTGCAATTTGATTATCTCATCAATAATACAGACCGGCATTTCGGAAATTTTGGATTTATCCGCAATGTCAATACCCTGGAATTTCAAAGCGTAGCCCCCATTTTTGATAACGGCAATTCACTTTGGTTTGATTCACCCGTAGAACTGATCAGTCCATTCAAACAACCAGCTTATCCATTTTCAGAAAAACAGGAAAAACAGGTCAAACTAACCGATTTCACAAATCACTGGTTTGAAAAGCTCCCTTCGGACTGGATCGAAAACACCATCCGGGAAGAACTTGCCAAAAATGAGCTGATAAGCAAAGAACGCGCTGCCAAAATTAGTGCAACGGTAAAAACACTGCAAAGCAACCTGATCATTTATGCACATGCCCGAAAAAGAAAAGAAGAGCAACAGGAATAAAACAACGGGGCTGTGAAGAAATGAGGATTCATTTCTTCACAGCCCCGTTTGGGACTAAGATCCGTGTAAGAACGGAAAGCAAGGCAATCCTAGTCCCTAGTCACCGATCTCGCAAAGCAGCTTCTTCGCATGCTCCTTTGCAAGCGATACGAGCTTCTCTTTGTCGGCCTCGGTGGAAACGCCCGGGATGAACATCGCGCCATAGGTCAGGATCGGCTTGGCCATTTCCATGCCGGTCATAGCCGCCATGACATAGAAGTTATCGAAGAATTCATCGAGCGTATGACCCATGCCGGCAGTGCTGTATGCGCCGTCCGGAGCGCCGGCCGTCGCAGAGATGATGAGCTTCTTGCCCTTAAGCCCGCTCGCCCCTTCGCCATGTGCAAAGCCAGGGGTGAAGACCTCCTCGTACCAGTGCTTCAGCATGGCCGGTGCATTGAACCAGTAGACAGGGAACTGGAATACGATGGTATCGGCCTCTTTCAGGAGAGCCTGCTCCGCTGCCACATCCAGATGGCAGCAGCCTTTCTCTGCGATATCATCGATCGCGATCGATGCACCGCTTTCGGCAGCCTTTTTCAGCTCTTCCAGAATGGTCTTGTTCATGATCGAGCGTTCCAAATGCGGATGACCGGAAATTACAATAACCTTTGCCATAATGATTCCTTCTTTCGTATAATAGAAAAAAGCAGATTCAATGGGTCCTGCCGGTTCAAAAGGACTCTCCAAAACAGACCGGCGGCCCCTTTTCCCCATTTTACCACGTTCCCCCTCCCGCAGAAAGGACATCCCATGAAACGAGACATTGTGAAAGACATCATATTTCTTCAGCAGAAGGCTGCGCCCGCCACTTTCGAGGACAAGGCCATCGCCGAAGACCTGAAAGACACCCTCGCCGCCCATAGAGACACCTGCGCGGGGCTCGCCGCGAACATGATCGGCTTTGCCAAAGCCATCATCGCCTTCCGTCAGGGGAAGGATATCGTCATCATGTACAATCCCGAGCGCCTTTCCGCCGCCCGTCCCTACGAAGCCAAGGAGGGCTGCCTCTCCCTTTCCGGCGAGCGGAAGACCACGCGCTATGAGGAGATCGAGATCAAGTACCGCGACCAGCTTTTCAGCATGAAGAAAAAGAGATTCAAAGGCTTCGTCGCAGAAGTCATCCAGCACGAGATGGATCATCTGGAAGGAAAGTTAATTTAGCCCCTGAGGCGTGCCGTCCTTTGATTGCATGCGAAAGAGGGGAGCAGGTTCTATAGGTTCTACGGGTTCAAAGGGTTTGGTGCAGCGCAAAAAATAATGAGGCGCCGCGGAGTTTTGATAGCGCTTCGCGCTGTCGTCATTTCGAGCGTAACCGAGAAATCTATATTGCAGAACACTCATCGCCTGATATGAGGTAGCACCAAGCCATCGTTTTCCCTCAGCTCATACACGCTGATTCCTTCAGGGCAGTAGAGATCCCTCGGCTGCGCTCGGGATGACGATACCGAAGAACCCCAGTCACTAGTCACTCCTAATCCCCAATCCCTAATCCCTAGCCACTCATTCCTTATTTTTTTGAAAGAAGGCATCCCCATGTCCCTGACCATTTTCCCCACATTCTTCCCTGATTTCCACTGCAAGGCGGGCGCTTGCCGGCACACCTGCTGCCAGACGTGGGAGATCGACATCGACGAAGACACGAAGGACTATTACCAAACGCTCAAGAGTCCGCTGTGTCAGGAGCTCCGGCAATGGATGGGAACGTCGGAGGATGGCTCTACCTGTTTCAGACTGAATGAAAAGGGCTACTGCCATTTCCTGAATAAAGCCGGGCTCTGCCGTCTGGTACTGGAGCTCGGCGAGGATGCGCTCTGCGACATCTGCCGCGAGCACCCGCGTTTTTACAAATACCCATGCGGCGCCGAGCTATCCGGCACGGGGCTGTGCTGTGAGCGCACGGTGGAAGAGATCGCCGGACACCTGCCCCTCACATTCGAGCTTCTGGATCCGGAAGCAGCCGAACAGAAACCCATGACCGTGACATTTTCCCAGCTCATGGATGAACTGCTTCTGCCCCTCTCCGAGGAAGAATGCCATTTCACCCTCGACCTTTCCCCCAAAGCCGTGTCCGCCATGCTGGATGCGATGGCAGACACGGAGCCCATCGATGCCGCATGGACGAAGGACCTCTCCTGGATGCAGGCATGCGCCGAAGACTTGGTGGACAAGGCCAAGGCGTACCCGCCCAAAGTCCCCGCAGGATTCTGGGATGCCATCTACCAGTACATCATCTATCGCCAGCTGGACCTTGCGAGCCCCGAGGACTGGGATCAGCCCGCCGTTCCCGTCTCCGTACTCGCCCGGTTTGCCGCGGAAAGTACGCTCTTCATCTACCTCGAGGCCGTGCGCACCGGCGATCCCTTCCGCGCCGCCTCCCGCTGGTCGGAGCAGATCGAGTACGATACGGACAATTGGAGAGATCAGATCGAGGAGCTGACTTCTCATTTCCTAATCTCTAATCACTAGTCACTAATCCCTAGTCACTAGTCCCCTCTCATTGACAGAAAGGCCTCTCTCATGACTCCATTCGATCCCGCGCCCGGGCTCATCGCTCCGGACTTCGAACAGCTTTCCCTTCATCTGCCCGCCCGCTGCCTCTTCGCCTTCCTGAGCGAAACGCGCATCGAACGCTTTGCCATGGAAAAAGGCGGAACGCCCCTCGGACGCTTCGCCTCGATCACGAAAAGCTTCCCCATCTATGAGCTCCAGACGCCAGACGGCCCCATCGCACTCATGCAGGCCCCCGTCGGTGCGCCTGCGGCCGTTCTGATGGAGGAGCGTCTCTATGCCTACGGCGCAGAAAAGATCCTCGCCATCGGCTGCTGCGGCGCACTCACAGACCTTCCGGAGAATGCCTTTCTCCCTGTCATGAAAGCCTTCCGCGAGGAAGGGACATCCTTCCACTATCAGGAGATGAGCGACTGGATCTTCTTCGATGAAGCCCCGCGCCTTCGCATCGAGGCATGGATGAAAGAGAAGGGCATCCCCTTCACGCCTGCTGTTACATGGACAAGCGACGGCTTCTTTCGCGAGACGAAGGAAAAAATAAAAGCCCGCCGCAAGGCAGGCTGTAATGTCGTCGATATGGAAGCCGCAGCACTCGCTGCGTGCGCCCGCTTCCGCGGGAAGGAATTCGCACAGATCCTCTTCACCGCAGATACGCTTTCCTCTCTCTCCCATGATCCGCGCGGCTGGGGCTACCACGGAAGAAACGCTGCGCTGGAGATCGGGCTTGCGGCAGCCCGTGTGATGTGACAGAGAGAGTACGATCCGCCTTAGGGCATGAGGCTCTATAGGTGCAGCGGAAGGCGCACAACAAAAAATGGCGGCGATGCCGCCATTTTTCTCTTTTCTGATCGGCTCACCATCCCGCCGGAAGCATCCCGGCCATGCTGGCCAGTGCGTAAAGACCAGCCGCGGAGAAAATGACGATGAGGAGGATCTGGATCGGACGATCTGCGATCCAGCCGCAGGTCCAGACGGGATCCATATCTCCCGACCTTCTGGCTCCCCGCAGCATGAAGACGGGAAGAATGGACATGATGATGCCGCCGAATGTCCCCGCAAAGAAGATGGCATTCACGAAGCTCACGGCACCGAAGAAGGCGAGCAGGAATGGCGGGAGGACGATGAAGGCGAGCATCGCGATCCGGGTCGGGACGTGGAATTCATCCTTCAGCTTGAACTGGTCGACCATATTCGTCAGGAAGCTTTCTGAAATGACCCAGAAGGATGTCAGCATCGCACAGAAGGCGAATACATTCACCAGCAGGTAGAAGATCGGATGTGAGAGCGCCCGCCCCCAGGAGAGGGACGCGACCTCCGTGATTTCCGAAAGCGGCAGCATCAGAAAGACGGAGAGCGGGACGATCGCAAGGATCACGAAGGAGATCGCAAAGCCTGCGAGGATCGAGGGTACCAGCTTCCCCGGCTGGTGCGAAAAGCCGCGCGCGACTTCCGGCACCATGTACTGCACCGCATAGCAGAAGACCGTAATATTGAAGATCGGCATCGCATACGTCCAGTCCGTGTAGAGGATATCCCCCACCGGCACACGTGAAGAGAGGAAGGAGGCACCGGCCAGCACGAGGAGCATCGCGATCATGCCGCTGCTGATGAATTTCTCCGCAACGCCCGTCGCCTTGAGGCCGAACCAGATGACGCCGACGGCGGGCAGGATGAAGAGCAGGCTCCCCGCCTCGAAGGAAATCCCCAGAAGGTCTGCAAGGATCTTCCCGCAGCCATTCGTATAGGCGATGAGGCTGCAGAAGCTCGTCGCCCCCACGGCGAAGAAGAGGAGCCATGATCCGGCTTTGCCGATATATTTCTCGGCAAGCCCCGAGAGCTGCAGGGGCAGGCGCGTCCTAAGCGATGCCTCGGCGACATAGAGCATGGAAACCGCAGAGATCAAAGCCGCCACGGCAAGCCAGATGACGAGCACCGGCCAGCCCGCCCTCCGCGAAGCATACGCAAGTCCTAAGACACCGGATCCGATGGTGGATCCGACGATCATCATCGCCGCTTCACAGAAGGTGAGGCGGCTCGTTTTGAGTCCGCTGGCTGCTGCCTGGCTCTTCACCGGTGCAGCGCTTTCAAGGTAAGACATAGATGAGGGAAATCCTTTCCGGAAAGTGTCACTGATTTTCATAAAAATAGTCTAAGTGAGGAGTGAGGAGTATAAAAGAGGGTGGGGTATTGGGGCGCTTTATAAATAGGCTGCGCCCCTTCCATCACTCCTCACTCCTAACTCCTCACTAAAGAAAAGCCGCACTCCAAAAGGAATGCGGCTTTTTGCGTGCAGCCATAAAAAAGGCATCCCAAAAGGATGCAGCTCTTGTGCATTCGTCTCGGTCAGTGACAATCCAAGCGATCATTGTTGTGCGGCGTCAGGGCTTTTTCGGATACAGCTCACAGGGATACTGCTCCGCCCTTTCTCTACGACCAAAAGAATACTCTATAAGAACGGGCTTGTCAAGGAAATTTATGAGGGGAATATAGTGACTAGGGACGGGGGACTAGTGACTGGGGACTAGTAGCTAGGGATTAGAAATAAATGTCTGACCGTCTGATATCCCCTAGTCTTTAATTCTAAGGAAACACTGATTCAATCGTTGTTCGATTGAATCAGCGTTTCCTTGATCCCTAGTCACCAGCTGCTAGTCACTGATCTCTGCTCTCATTCACCGCTGATCCGGCAGCGCTTGAATACCTTCGCAAAGATCCATGCGGTCGCGGCGGTGAAGGCCATGCCGGGCGCTGCGGCGATAAGCATCAAGGTGAGGCCTTTCCCAAGGAGGAAGTACATCACCACGCGCGCGAGCGCTGTGCCGATGGGACCGGAGATAATGTAGAAGAGTTTGCCAGACCCGATCAGAAGCCAAATCGCACCGACGCCCAAACGGAAGGACATCTGAATCGCCACATTGAGGAGCGTCGCCGTTCCGAGCGAGAGCCCGATGAGCGAAGCGAGGATCCCCGCCGTGATATATTTCTTGAAGCCGAAGACGCCGCAGATCGCGACGGCGATCGGCGCCGAGAGCTGGAACTCCGTCCCCGGCACGATGCCCGGGATGCGGAAGGTGCCGGATACGGCGATCAGGACTGCGAGGAGCGCCGTCTCGCAGCAGTCAATGATGAGTTTTCTTTCACTGGTGGCACAGATGGCCTTTTCATTTTGCATGTTTTTCTCCTTTGTGAAAATGGGTGGACGGGGACAGCGGGTTCAAGGTTTAAGTTTGAAAGCAGGGATGGTTAGTAGCTAGGGATTAGTGGCCTCGAGTGACTAGTGACTTGAATACCACTTTCGGGCATCGCCCTATTTATACTTTGCGGCGCTTCTGATTTTTATGCGCCGCACCACCACTCCTAACTCCTCACTTCTAACTAGAGAGCAAAGCTTTCATCCCCAATCAAGGGGCGGCACGCCCCGGGGCTAGCCCCGAACCCTGAACCCTTTCTACTTCCAATGCCTCTTCATCACTTCCGCTGCGCGGTCGAGTTCATCCTTCGTGTGCGCGGCAGTGACGGTCAGGCGGATGCGGCTCGTACCGGCAGGTACCGTCGGCGGACGGATGGCAGAGAGAAGGATGCCGTCTTCGCGGCAGGCCTTGGCATAAGCGAGCGTCTGCTTCTCATCACCGATGACAATCGGAAGGATGGAGGTATCCCCCGGAAGGACGGGAATGCCGGCCTCTGAGAGCTTCGCCTTCATGTAAGCGGTATTGAAGCGGAGCCGCCCCATATAGAGGGAAGGATTGTCTTCCAGCAGCCGGAGCGCCGCCAGCGCGCTCGCTCCTGTCACGGCAGAGATCGAGGTGGAGAAGATGAAGGGGCGGGAGACATTTCTGAGATAGTCCGTGATCTCCTTCGAAGCCGCCGCGTAGCCGCCCTCGGCGCCGAGCGACTTGGAGAGCGTCCCCACCTGGATGTCGATGCCGCTCTCGTGATAGTACTCTGCCGTGCCGCGTCCGGTGTCGCCGATGACGCCCACGCCGTGTGCATCATCGACGATGAGGCAGGCCTCGTATTTCTTTTTCAAAGAAAGAAGGGAAGGCAGCGGGCAGATGTCGCCGTCCATGGAAAAAACACCATCGGTCACGATGAAGCGCTGGCCTTCGCAGGGCGTCTCGGCCAGAAGTCGGGCCAGATCCTCCATATCGGAGTGCGCATAGATGACGACCCTTGCTTTTGAGATCCGGCAGCCATCCACGATGCTCGCATGATTCAGCGCATCGGAAAAGATCACGTCGCCCTTGCCGGCGAGCGCATAAAGGACGCCGAGGTTCGTCATATAGCCTGTATTGAAGATCACCGCATCTTCTGCATGCTTGAAGGCTGCGAGCGCCTTCTCCAGCTCGGACAGCTCGAAAACAGCGCCCGAAGTCAGCCGCGCGCCGCCCGAGCCGGTGCCATAGATCACCGCGCGCCGCGCGGCCGCCATGACTTCGCTTTCATGGGTCATGCCCAGGTAGTCATTGGAGTTGAATACGATGTATTCCTTCCCGTCCCGCCTTATTCCGCGGGATGCCGTCACCATTCGCAGGTCTTCGACCCTCCGGAAACGGCCCTCGTCCGCAATGGCGGACAGTGCTGATGGAATGTCTTGCAGTTTCATGGGTATACCTCGCTTAGGGAAATGGGTGCAGCGCCCGCCTATGAGACGTGCTGCTCCTTGATCGTGGATGAAAGTCGCTCTTGAATGAGAAATTAGAAATTAGGAATGCGAAATGGTGGTACGGCGCATAATCATATGGAAACGCCGCGAAATTTTGATAGCGCTTCGCGCCGTCGTCATACCGAGCGCAGCCGAGGTCTTTCTTGCACTGCGTCAGTATCACATAGGCACTGCAGGGAAACGACGCCTTGGTGCTACGTATTTCTACTTTCACACATCCTTCGTCTATCGGTCTGCAAGGAAGATTTCTCGCTTACGCTCGAAATGACGATACGCAAGTCTGATGTCTCCCAGTCTCTTAGTCTCTTAGACACCGCTCCCTACTCTCCCATCCTCACAAGCACCACCTGATTCTGCATATAGTCGTCATACCGTGCCACATCGGTGCCGTGCTCGACGAAGAAGACGCGGCCGCCTACCGGATCCCCCATGTCCTTCATGACAGTGATCCGTCCATAGCCGAATTTTTTGGAGCCCACATAGCCTGTCACATAGTCCGGATCATCAGACCAGCAGAGCTCGGCGACCGTGCCGGGGCCATAGGCCACCTTCGAGGCGAGGACGAGGGCTTCGCGCGGATGATCTCCGCCGAGCCCTTTTCCTGCCATGCGCGCTTCATAGAGCGCCGTATCCTCGCAGTCCATGTTGCTGCAGCGCACACCTCGCTCGGCGCGGTCATCGAGACGCTCGCCCGTCACCGCATCCATCACGATCGCTCCGCGCATGCTGTCGGTCAAAGACTCCAGCTCACGGAAGGCGCTTTCTACCGCGGCCTTGCTGACGCCGATACGGAGAAGCTCCTTCTTCGCAGCCTTGCGCCCCTCGCTCTTCGTTCTGGTATCCATCTGGTACACCGGGATCAGGGGGCAGGTCATGATGTCCTTCTCTTTGATCTCCTCCACCTTCACCTGAATGAAATCGGCTCGCCCGCGCTCATGCGTCCTCGCCCGGCGCAGCATGGCGATCACCTGCTCCTCGAGTCCATCCTCGGGTACGATCCTTTCGGCTCCGGAAATATGACGTCCCCCCACGCCATGTGAGCCGCCCAGGCTCGAACGCATCTTTACACTGTACAACAATGGTGTCACTCCTTTGAGAAAGAATTCGACTGATTCTCGTTCATTTGTAAACGACTCATTTTCTGCAAGTTGACTATAGAGTCAGAAAAAAAGCCGAGGCCTTCGCTTCGGCACATATATCATAGTGTAAAGAGGTTGACCGGCATTTGTCAAGATTAACAATAGCATGTGGTTTACAATAGTTCCCCTGCCCGCCGCCCCAGTGCTCAGTGCTTCTCTGTCTTGAGCGGCCACACCCTCCCATGCCACTTGTCCAGCGTGGAGCGATGACCCACGCTGACGACGGTGATGCCGGGGAGGTGGGCGAGATGCCCGTAGAGGCGGCTCTCGGTCTCCTCGTCCATCGCGGATGTCGCTTCATCGAGGAAGACCCAGCGGGGACGCTTCGCGAAAACGCGCGCAAAAGCGAGCTTCTGCTGCTCACCCAGAGAGAGGATATGGCTCCAGTCGCCTTCGCTGTCCAGCAGCGGGATCAGGTGGGAAAGTCCGGAGAAGGCAAAGAGCGCTTCCCACTCCTTCCGCGAAAGCCCGATATCCGGATACGAAGCGGCTTCGGCGAGCGTTCCCATCGGCATGTAGGGCTTCTGCGGGATGAACATGGTCTCCTTTTTGGGAGGCAGGATCATCTCGCCCTTCGCATAGGGCCAGAAACCGGCGAGCACACGAAGGAGCGTCGATTTCCCAGAGCCGGATGGCCCCTTGATGATGACCTTCTCCCCCGCATGAATGACCGCATCCAGATGACGGCAGAGCACCCTTCCTCCGGGGATAGCGATCTCCACATCCGTGAGACGGAGCTCCTTCCCCTCTCGCCGCTTTGCCTCTCCCGCGCGCTCGGTCTCTTCCCGAATGGCCGCCATATGCGCATCGAAGCTAATGAGCCTGTCCACGCAGGACTGCCACTCCGCCAGCGAGCTGTACACGTCGACGAAGTAGGACATCGACTCCTGCACCTTGCCGAAGCAGTTCGCCACCTGCATAAGGCCGCCTAAGGAAATATGCTTCGAAAGATAGCGGGGCGCCGCGACGACGAAGGGGAAAATGATCGCGATCTGCCCATAGGAATTGGTGAGCCAGGAAAGCTGCTTCTGCTTCTTGATGATGTAGATCGTATTCTCGATCAGCTTTCCGAAACGAGTGGAAAGGATCCCCCGCTCGCGCGATGCACCGTCATAGAAGGCGACGCTTTCCGCCGTCTCCCGAAGGCGCACCATGGCATAGCGGAAGTCTGCTTCCAGCTTCTGCTGCACGAAATTCAGCCCCACGAGCCGATGCCCGACCCGGTGCGTGATCCATGTGCCGATGAGGGAGTAGATGAGTGCTGCCCACACGAGATAGCCGTAGACATGGTACGTCTCGCCGCCCACGGTGAAGGGCAGCGGCTCTGAGAGCTGCCACAGGACGAAAATGAAGCAGACGATGGTGGTGATGGCCTTCAGGAGCCCCGCCATGAAGGAAAGCGTACGCACCGTGAAAAGATTGATATCCTCGGAGATACGCTGATCCGGATTGTCCGCTTCCTTGGAGAACATGTCCATGCGGTAGTACATCTCCCGCTCCGTCCATCGGGCAAGGTATTCCTCCGTCAGCCAGCGCCGCCACCGGAGCGCGAGCTGCTGCTGCAGGTAGTACGCATAGACCGCAAAGGCGATGTGTGCAAAGGCGAGCCCGGTGAAGCGGATGAGCCCGTGATAGACCGCATCCGCATCGTAATTCTGCAGCGCGCTGTAAAACTCATTGAACCAGTCGTTCAGGAGCAGGGTCATGTAGACCGCTGCGATCGTAAGGGTCACGATGCCAAAAAGATAGGCATAGGCACTCTTCTTTTCTTCGGATCTCCAGTAGCGGCTCGTCAGCGAGAAGAGCTGACGGAGAAAGGAAATCGACCATTCACTAGATCTCATAGAAGGCTCCTTGGGAAAAATATAGGGGCAGGGTTCAGGGTGCAGCGGGTTGAACGCAGGGATTCGGAATGAGTGGCTAGGGATTAGGAAGCTCGAGTGATTCGTATATGACTTTCGGGCATCGCCCTTTATAAAAAATCGACGCGAAGCATCGCACCTTTTAGCCTTCCCCATCGGGGAAGGGGGACCGCGGAGCGGTGGATAGGGTGCTTTCGTAAATCGTCGACTTGAGACGCTCCTTCCCACTC
>CAVBQN010000056.1:0-12821 GCA_963597545.1 Fusicatenibacter saccharivorans | reverse complement strand
AAGGTGCCCGAAAGGGGCGGATAGGGTGACTATGGCATGAAAGACAGCTGGGATGAGGTTTCCCGGTCACTCCTATGAGAGCTGCAAGTTCCCCGCGGCAGATGGAACGCGAAAATGAGAAGATCGTTATTTCACATCGCCTTGTTTTATTTCCTCTTTCCATCTTCCTTCTTGCGCTTCTGTCTCATGTTTCTGCCCTTATGTCCGAGCGCTTTATGCTCTTTCTTCTTGGTCGGCTTGTACATGCCGGGCGTCACGACCTTCTTCTTCGGCTTGCCTGCCTTCACGCGGCGGACATTTCCCTTCTCATCATAGCGGGTGATGGTCTCTTCAATGGATTTTTCCAGCTTCCGGAGAAGGAATCCATCCTCCGGCGTCGCATAGGTGATGGCGATCCCCTTCGTACCGGCGCGGCCGGTGCGGCCGATGCGATGGATATAGTATTCAAGATTTCTTGGGATCCCGTAATTGAAGACATGCGTAATGCCTTCGACGTCAAGCCCGCGTGCCGCGATATCGGAGGCAACGAGCACCTGAATGCGTGCTTTCTCAAATTCGCGAATGACCTGATTTCTCTGGCTCTGGCTCATATCCCCATGGATCTCATCCACGATGAAGTCCGTCTCCTCCTGCAGCTTGCCGGCGAGCTCATGCGCTTCCTCACGGGTATTCGTGAAAACGACGGCCATGTACGGATTCATCTCCGTCAGATGACGGACGAGGAGCTTGAACTTGCGCGGGAGAGTCGTCTCATAGATGCGCTGCTCGACCGTCGACGCAGTCGCTTTTTCTGCGACATCAAGGAAAGCCGGGTGGTGCATATACTTTCTGGCGAGGCGCTTCGCATCGTCAGGCATCGTTGCAGAGAAAAGCAGGAGCTGGCGCTTCTTCGGCGTCTCATCGATCAGGGCTTCGATATCTTCGCGGAACCCATTCGCCAGCATCTGGTCGGCTTCATCCAGGATGACCGTCTTCACATTCGAAAGGTCAAGGCTCTTTCTGCGGATATGATCCAGAAGGCGCCCGGGTGTCCCGATGATGACATGCGGGTCACGCTTCAGCTTCTGCAGCTGGTTCTCGATCGTGCGTCCGCCGATGATATCTGCCCCATCCACACCGCACTCGATGGCAAAGGGACGCATCACGTCAAAGACCTGCTTGGCAAGTTCGCGGGTCGGTGTCATGATAAGCACCTGCGTCATGGCTTTGTCTGTTTCTACGCGCTGAATGACCGGCAGCAGATAGGCCAGCGTCTTCCCGGTCCCGGTCTGCGAACGGCCGATCAGATCACGTCCCTTGAAAGCGTTTGGGATCGCGGACATCTGGATGGGCGTCGGGGTCTTGATCCCCTGTGTTTTCAAAAGTTTCGTCAGCGTCTCATTCACGCCGAGCGCAGCAAATACGTTCATAGGTCCTCCTGTAAATGGGTTGGTTGTATGGAAATGTGTAATTTAAGGTGTATGGTTCAGGTTTCAGGTGGCGGCTTCGCCGCAATGATGTATAAAACGATGCCCGAAAGTAGTATTCAAGTCACTAGTCCCTCAAGCCTCCTAATTCCTAGCTGTTAATTCCTAGTCACCTGTCACTGGCAGCCCCTTTTCTTATTGATTCTTCCCCAGCACCACGCCAAGGTCTTTATATCCCGCTGCCCCATTGAGCTCTTCCTTCGCGGCCGCATTCACCAGATCATCGATGGCATATAGGAGCGGCGCTTTGCCTTCGTCGGGGGTGAAAAGCATCAGGATATCGAGTCCTTCACTTCCGGGGAAGAAATAGGAGCGGCAGTACATGGGGAGCTTCATCCCCTCCGCATTGTATGTGATCAGCCCGCCTACGGTATAGACATAGGCCTCATCGACATCCAGGCGGCGGAAAGGCTCCAGCCGAGAAAGCTCTACCTTGATCGAAGAATCCGCAGCGGGGCCGATGGCATTGTGGGCCAGACTCAGTACCGTCTCTTCGATCCCCTTCCGAAGAGGGGATGCAGGATTTAAGAGCGCGCGGTTCATCTGCGTCAGCCGGCGCCAGACATGTTCATCACGATTCATCTTGAAATACGGCTTCAGCGCTTCCGCCATCTCTTTAGGGAGCAGCGCGCGAATGATATAACCGGATGAGAAGCTCTGCTGTTTTTCCAATGTATACTGCAGCTGTCCCATCTGATAAGGAATATCTTTCTCCATAAAATGGAGTGTCTCCGTCCCCGCTGCCTCCCGGTAGGTGAAACCTTTGGGAAGCGAAGCAGCTGCGACGGCATTCATATCATACGCTTCTCCCCCCGCAGAGATCCCACAGGCCAGTGCGAGCGTGAGAAGCAAACATTTCCATTTCATGGAAAATCCCCTTTCAAAAGTAAATGCAGCAGAGAAAAGGCTTACGCTGTTCTGCCTAGATGGAGCGCACATCGTAAAGCGGAAGCACCGCGCATTTTGAAATCATCGCTTCGCTGCTATCTCATCTCTTCATCCGATAGAATCCATACAGCAGGAGATCCGACAGCTGTTCGGCCGCCGCGTGGCTGCCATTCACCTCGATCAGATAGTACTTATCCCCTGCCTTTAAAAGATTGGCAGAGATCCAGAGGGGAAACGACAAGCCCTTTTCATTCGTCAGGATGACCTTCGCCTCCTGTCCCCAGCGGTAGGTACCGTCTTCATTTTTGAAAGCACGCCAGGGGACGAATCTCAAGATCTTCACCTGTATAGATGGACCTTTTGTCTCAGAGAGCACCTGATCCACCAATGCCTGGAACTCCGATGTTTGGATCTTCGGCATTCCAAAGAGCGAGGTCGGACGCTTGGCATCCTCAAGGAAAGCCGTAGACCAAAAGCGTGCCGCCTTCGGATGCCCCTCATGGAAGAAATCCTTCTCCGTCCCCGAGATGACATAGATGCCCGCACTGTATGTCCCGCGCACATCCGTCTTGCGGATCTGGTACATGTGCATCGAGTCATAGGGATACGGCGCTTTCCCCGGATACAGCTGCATACCTGGCGGTACCGTCAGAATCGACCACATCGCAGCACGCGCCGATCTCCCATAATTTTTCCGGTGTGTCCCTTCGATCATGAACCGAGAAAGCTCTGACCCGCCGCCATCCGTGACCGTCACGTTCTTGGGAAATGGCAGGCAGCCGAGCCCATCGATCACAAGATCCTCCGCATTGGAGATCGAAAGCCCCGCCACAGAGAGCATCGCGGCTAGCGCGAGAGGGAAGAGTTTTTTTATCATAGCATCTCCTTGAAAAATCCGAGAGCAGGAAAATGGATTCCGTGTAAACCATGGGGGAGGCACCCTTTTGATCTTGGGCGAAAGAGATTCGGGAGATCCTTTAGAGGCAGCGAGGCCGTGCAACGCATAGGATCGTAGGATCATCGCGGAGAGGGATACAGACGACGCCTGTGATGCAAGTCCCCCTGTCATATCTATTCTATTGTAGAGAATCTCGAAGAAATTCGCAAGAGGAAAGCACGTAAGCTGCGGCGAGTAGCTGCTGCCCAGTAAATACGCCGGATCGTGCAGAATACCCTCCATGCAAAAAGCAGTCCTCATGATGTGAGGACTGCTTTGGCTACACCTGATGCATCAATTATTCCGCATCGGATCCGGTTTCAAACGATTCACCCTTATGGATGACATTCAGCTTGCGGTAGCGGGACATGCCGGTACCAGCCGGAATAAGTTTGCCGATGATGACATTTTCCTTGAGGCCGAGGAGCGGATCTTCCTTGCCTTTGATCGCTGCTTCGGTGAGGACACGGGTGGTTTCCTGGAAGGAAGCGGCGGAGAGGAAGGAGTCAGTCGCAAGAGCTGCCTTGGTGGTACCAAGGAGCAGGTTTTCGCCGACAGCTCTGTCTTTGCCTTCGTCGTCAAGACGCTGGTTCATCGCACGGAATGCGACGATATCGACAGTCTCGCCCGGGAGCCAGCCGGAGCCGCCCGGTTCGGTGATCTTGATCTTACGCAGCATCTGATGGACGATGATCTCGATGTGTTTATCGTTGATCTCTACGCCCTGGCTGCGGTAAACCTTCTGGACTTCCTTGACGATATAGTTCTGGGTTGCCTGTACACCCAGGACATCAAGGATATCGTGCGGGTTAATGTTACCTTCAAAGAGGCGGGTGCCGGCTTTGATAAATTCGCCGTTTGTGACGGAAATCTTCTTCGCTACCGGGATCTTTTCGCTTTCCGGGGCGATTTCCGGATCATTGCTGGTGATGGTAATGATCTTGACATTCGGGTTATCCTCTGCACTGGTGATGGAAACCGTGCCGTCGATACGGGAAATGATCGCATTGCCCTTTGGCTTGCGGGCTTCGAACAATTCTTCGACTCGTGGAAGACCCTGTGTGATATCTTCTGCAGAAGCAACGCCGCCGGTATGGAAGGTACGCATGGTCAGCTGGGTACCCGGTTCGCCGATGGACTGTGCCGCGATGATGCCGACTGCTTCGCCGATCTCTACATGACGGCCGGTTGCCAGATTTCTGCCATAGCACTTTGCGCAGACGCCGTGAGCGGAATGGCAGGTGAGGATGGAACGAACCTTCAGCTTGTCGTAGTATTTCTGGATTTCTTCTGCCTGGGCATCGGAAATTTCTTCATTCTTCTTCGCGATGACTTCGCCGGTGGTTGGGTTCACGACATCTTCCAGCGGGCAGCGGCCTGCGATACGGTCAGCCAGAGACTCGATCGGCTGGCCTTTTTCTTCGATGAGGGAAACTTCGACGCCTTCCGCTTCATCCATACGGACTTTGAGCACCGGGATATCGGAAACGAGGATCTTCTCTGCGACATCGCTGTCGATGACGGTGCCTGCCGGGAAGAGGACATTGCCTTGGCGGTCATAGGCATCTTCTTCGAGTTTCTTGCCTGCGAAGTGGACAGTCAGATGATGGCGCATAGCACGGTTGTATTCAGCGACGGCATCCTGTGTGCCGAGGTCAAAGGTCTTCGGCTCTGCGGCTTCGATGCCGTCAGCGGTCGGGATGATGACGGAAATATGTTCTACGAGGTGACGGTTCAGCAGGGTCACATCGTCCGCATCGAGGGTCTTGCCCTTGACGAGGAGGATATCTCCATTTCTGCGGTCGAGGACATCTTCATCCAGAACTGCGCCCAAAAGTGTCTGCTTGAGACCCATGATGGTCTTCTTGACTTCCGGCTGAGAAGCGATGAGGCTCTGTTCTCTGTCGAAATTCAGGACCTGTACGTCGCAGTCTTCTTCGCGGACGATGACGTCCTGGGAAACGTCGACCAGACGACGGGTAAGGTAACCGGAGTCTGCGGTACGGAGTGCGGTATCGGCAAGACCCTTACGAGCGCCGTGGGAAGAGGTAAAGTAATCGAGGACGGTCAGACCTTCACGGAAGTTTGCCTTTACAGGGAGTTCGACCGTCTTACCGGAGGTATCGGCGATGAGGCCGCGCATGCCGGCCAGCTGACGGATCTGGTTATCGTTACCACGGGCGCCGGACTGGGCCATCATGGTCAGCGGGTTGAACTTCACCATGGAGCTCTTCATCGCTGCACCGACTTCGTCGGTCTTCTTGCTCCATACTTCGACGACTCTTCTGTATCTTTCGTCATCGGTCATGAGGCCGCGGCGGAAGAAGCGTTTGATCTGTTCGACTTTTTCATCGCCGTCTTCCAGGATCTTATCCTTTTCCGGTGGTACAGCGACATCGTAAATGCCGATGGAAATACCAGAGATCAAAGCGTAGTGGAAGCCGAGGGCTTTCACGGAGTCGAGCAGGTCGCCGGTCGCCTTGAATCCGAGTTTCTTGAAGCAGTCATTGACGAGCTTGCCCATCTGCTTCTTACCGATGGTGACGCCGAGACCATTGTTTTCGACGGTATAGGTATTGCCGTTTTCATCAAAGCGCTTTTCATGACGCTTGTAGAAGAAACGCAGTTCTCTCGGGATCGCATAGTTGAAGATCAGGCGGCCCGGGGTGGTGATGACAAGATCATCATCAGATTCATTGAATCCATCCGGACGATCTTCCTTCGGGATGAAGACCTTGATGAAATCATGGATCTTGATCTGATGCAGGTTGTAAGCCAGCATGACTTCGTCATAGCCAGTGTAAGCGCGAAGCTTGGAGGTGTCCATCTCATCTTCGGCTTTCTTCCACTGCTTCATGACATCGAATTTCGCCTTCGGATTTTCTTTCTTTTCTTCGTCGGTGAAATCGACCTTCGTATCGTTGGCGGTCTGTACGATGGTGAGGTAGTAGGAGCCGAGGATCATATCCTGCGAAGGAATAGCGACTGGCTTGCCGTCCTTTGTGGACAGGATGTTATTGATGGAGAGCATCAGAGTGCGTGCTTCAGCCTGTGCTTCGACGGACAGCGGCAGATGGCAGGCCATCTGGTCACCGTCGAAGTCAGCGTTGTAACCTGGGCATACGAGCGGATGCAGCTTGATCGCGCGGCCTTCCCAGAGGATCGGTTCAAAAGCCTGGATACCGAGTCTGTGCAGTGTCGGTGCGCGGTTCAGGAGGACAGGGTGTTCTTTGATGACATCGCCAAGGACTTCCCAGACTTCCGGAGCGAGCTTATCGACCTTCTTGCGTGCTGCCTTGAGGTTGCTTGCGACGCCTCTCTTGATGAGTTCATGCATGATGAACGGCTTGAAGAGTTCGATCGCCATTTCCTTCGGCAGGCCGCACTGATACATTTTGAGCTCCGGTCCGACGACGATAACGGAACGGCCAGAGTAGTCGACACGTTTACCGAGGAGGTTCTGACGGAAACGTCCCTGCTTGCCCTTCAGCATGTCGGAGAGGGATTTCAGCGGACGGTTGCCCGGGCCGGAGACGGCACGTCCACGACGACCGTTATCGATCAGGGCATCGACAGCTTCCTGCAACATACGTTTTTCGTTTCTGATGATGATCTCCGGAGCACCGAGTTCCAAAAGTCTCTTCAGACGGTTATTTCTATTGATGACGCGGCGATAGAGGTCATTCAGGTCGGAGGTGGCGAAACGGCCGCCATCGAGCTGGACCATCGGACGCAGATCCGGAGGAATGACCGGCAGGACAGAGAGGATCATCCATTCCGGCTTGTTTCCGGAATGCAGGAAGGCTTCAACTTCTTCGAGGCGACGGATGCATCTGACCTTGCGCTGACCGCTGCCCTCTTCGATCTCTTTCTGCAGTGCTTTTTCCAGCTTCGGCAGATCGAGCTCCTTCAGCAGGTACTGGATCGCTTCTGCGCCCATCTGGGCTTTGAATGCTTTCTTGCCATAGGCAGCTACGGCATCCTGATATTCCTGTTCATTCAGGACCTGGCACTTGGACAGGTTCGTATCGCCCGGATCGAGGACGATATAAGCTGCAAAGTACAGGACTCTTTCGAGCTGGCGAGGAGAGATCTCAAGGATGAGACCGATACGGGACGGTGTGCCCTTGAAGTACCAGATATGGGAAACCGGGCAGGCCAGAGAAATATGGCCCATGCGTTCACGGCGGACCTTGGAGGAGGTGACTTCGACACCGCACTTATCGCAGATGGTGCCTCTGTAACGCATCTTTTTGTACTTGCCGCATTTGCATTCCCAGTCTTTGGTCGGTCCGAAAATCTTTTCACAGAAGAGGCCGTCGGTTTCTGCCTTCAGGGTTCTGTAATTGATGGTTTCCGGCTTCGTCACTTCCCCGTGAGACCATTCAAGGATCTTTTCCGGAGAAGCGATACCGATTTTCATGGAATCAAATTCATTTACATCTAACAATTGATTAGCGCTCCTTTCCGGAATCAGTCATCCTGGCTGTCATTCGTAAAGCCAAGTTCTGTATCAAGATCAGTTTCACCAAAGCCGGCTTCTACGGGAGCCTGTGCATTGGCTTCTGCTTC
This sequence comes from Fusicatenibacter saccharivorans, assembly GCA_963597545.1. GTDB lineage: Bacteria > Bacillota > Negativicutes > Veillonellales > Dialisteraceae > Dialister > Dialister saccharivorans_A. Next base: position 4,958 of record CAVBQN010000056.1, on the reverse strand, counting down.
GAGTGTATCATTGAAGGATGCGACATCATCGCCGGCGTTTTCAATAGCGCCATTCATGTGGCTTTCCATGTCGTTTCTGGAATCGGAAACGGCATCATCACCTTCCATGGCTTCTTTCAGTTCATCCTTATGCCATGGCTGTCCGCCGCCGTAGCCCTGTTCCAGATCGCTTTCATCGAGCTCTTTCAGGACGACTTCATCGCCATTTTCATTCAGGATACGGACGTCGAGACCGATGGACTGGAGTTCCTTCATGAGGACCTTGAAGGATTCCGGTACGCCCGGACTCGGGATGTTTTCGCCCTTGACGATCTTTTCATAGGCTTTGACACGGCCGATGACATCATCGGACTTCACAGTCAGGATCTCCTGCAGCGTGTAAGCCGCGCCGTAGGCTTCCAGAGCCCAGACTTCCATTTCACCGAAACGCTGGCCGCCGAACTGTGCCTTGCCGCCCAGCGGCTGCTGGGTAACGAGGGAGTATGGGCCTGTGGAGCGGGCATGGATCTTATCATCGACGAGATGATGGAGCTTTAACATGTATTTCCAGCCGATGGTGACCTGATTGTCCAGTTTTTCACCGGTACGGCCATCATAGAGGTCCGTCTTCGCACCGGCCGGGAGGCCTGCTGCCTTCAGTGTAGCTGCAAGGTCTTCATCTCGGCAGCCGTCGAAGACCGGGGTCGCGATATGAATACCGGACTCGGTCGGTTCAGGCATACCGTATTTTTCGAAATCATAGCCGCAGTCGATGAGGCGCTGCTTCATTTCTTCATACTTTGGAGAACCGACACCGGCTGCCATTGCCGCATGGATCTCTTCGCCGAGCATGTGGCAGGCCCAGGAAAGATGGATCTCCAGGATCTGTCCGATGTTCATTCGGGACGGTACGCCCAGTGGGTTCAGTACCAAATCGACCGGACGGCCATCCGGGGTGAACGGCATATCTTCGACAGGCATGATGCGGGAGCATACGCACTTGTTGCCGTGACGGCCTGCCATCTTATCGCCTTCACGGATCTTACGTTTCTGCGCGATGTAGACGCGGACGAGCTTGTTCACGCCCGGTGCCAGCTCATCACCGTTTTCACGGGTGAAGACCTTGACATCGACGACCTTGCCGAATTCGCCGTGCGGCACACGCAGGGAGGTATCACGGACTTCTCTTTCTTTGTCACCGAAGATCGCACGCAGCAGTCGTTCTTCCGGCGTCAGCTCCGTCTCGCCCTTCGGAGTGACCTTGCCGACCAGGATATCGCCTGGACGGACGTCAGCGCCGACCATGATGATGCCGTTTTCGTCGAGGTATTTGACAGCATCTTCCGAAACAGAAGACAGCTGGCGGGTGATTTCTTCTTCACCCAGCTTCGTGTCGCGGGCATCGCATTCGTATTCTTCAATGTGGATGGAGGTGTACAGGTCATCCTTGCAGAGACGTTCGGAGATCAGAACGGCGTCTTCGTGGTTATACCCTTCCCAGGATACGAAAGCTACGAGTACATTGTGGCCGAGAGCCAGCTCGCCGCCATCGGTCGCCATGCCGTCTGCCAGCGTGTCTCCCGCTTCTACGCGGTCGCCCTTGGATACGATCGGGTGCTGGTTGATGCAGGTGGACTGGTTGGAACGCATGAATTTGATGATGTCGTAGGTGTCAAGCTCGCCGTTCTCTGCGCGAACGATGATCTGGCGGCCCGTGACTCTTTCGACAGTGCCGGCACGCTTAGCGAGGATGCAGACGCCGGAGTCCTGACCAGCGACCCATTCCATGCCGGTGCCAACGAGCGGCGCTTCCGGACGCAGGAGCGGTACAGCCTGACGCTGCATGTTCGCACCCATCAGAGCTCGGTTCGTATCATCGTGTTCGAGGAATGGAATGAGGGAGGTACCGATGGAGACGACCTGCTTCGGAGATACGTCCATCAGCACGACTTCTTCCGGTTCCGCTTCGAGTACGTCCGGGCCGCGGCGGCTCGCTACATTCTTATGAACGAAATGACCTTCTGCATCGAGCGGTTCGCTCGCCTGTGCGATGATCTTATCTTCTTCGATATCAGCAGTGACATATTCACACTTATCAGTGACAGTGTGGGTCTTTTCATCGATCAGACGGTAAGGTGTCTCGATGAGGCCGTACTTGTTGATGACGCCATAGTTGGACAGAGAGGAGATCAAGCCGATGTTCGGACCTTCAGGGGTTTCTACCGGGCACATACGTCCATAGTGGGAGTAATGTACGTCGCGGACTTCGAACCCTGCACGTTCACGGGAAAGACCGCCAGGTCCCAGAGCGGAAAGACGACGCTTATGCGTGAGTTCTGCCAGCGGGTTCGTCTGGTCCATGAACTGAGACAGCTGGGAGCTGCCGAAGAATTCCTTGATAGCAGCTACGACCGGGCGGATATTGACGAGCGCCTGTACGCTCATCTTATCCTGGTCCTGGGTGGTCATTCTCTCGCGAACCACTCTTTCCATACGGGTGAGACCGATACGGAACTGGTTCTGCAGGAGCTCACCTACGCAGCGGACGCGACGATTGCCCAGATGGTCGATGTCATCACTCTTGCCATAGCCCTGCATCATGTTCAGGAGATAGTCAATGCAGGCGATGATATCACAGATCTCCAGCGTGCGGTAATTGTCTTCGCGGTTGCCGGAAGAGCAGATCACCTTGACCGGGGTGCCATCATCCTTCTGGGTCATCACTTCGACCTGGTCGAAGGAAGAGAATACACCGCTTTCTTCGATTCTTGCGATGGCTTCTTCATCGATGGTGCTGTTGCCTTCGATGACCACTTCACCAGTTTCCATATTGACGATCGGGCCTTCGGTCTTGTGACCGAGGAGACGGTTCTTCCAAGCCAGCTTCTTATTCAGTTTGTAACGGCCGACCTTCGCGAGATCATAACGGCGCGGATCAAAGAAGAAATTATGGAGCAGCGTCGTACCACTATCTTCGGTAGCCGGTTCACCCGGGCGGAGCTTGTGATAGATCTCGATCAGAGCGGACTTTTTGTCCGTGGTGCTGTCTTTCTCCAGCGTCTTTTCGATATGGATATCATGATCGAAAAGCTCCAGGATCTCTTCATTGGAAGAGTAGCCCAGCGCACGGATGAGGACAGTGACCGGCATCTTACGGTTGCGGTCGATACGGACAGAGACGGAGCCTGCCGGATCCGATTCCAGCTCGATCCACGCGCCGCGGTTCGGGATCAGCTGCGCGGTATAGATCTCCTTGTCGAAAGCATCTCTTTCGCGCTTGTAGTATACGCCAGGGGAACGAACCAGCTGGGATACGATGACACGCTCGGCACCATTGATGATGAATGTGCCCGTGTCCGTCATGACCGGGAAATCCCCCATGAACAGATCGTGCTCTTTCAGCTCGCCGGTTTCCTTGTTTTCCAGACGCGTCTTCACGTACAGCGGAGCGGAGTAGTTCACATCCTTCGCCTTGCACTGTTCGATATTGTACTTGCCCTTGCCGAAATAGAAATCGCCAAAGTGCAGCGCCCATTTCTTAGCGCTGTCCTCGATAGGAGAAATATCTGCGAAAACATCCTTCAGCCCTTCCTTGCAGAACCATTCATACGACTTCGTCTGCAGATCGAGCAAATGGGGCATCTTCAGTACTTCCTGCGATCTGGCATAGGTGTATCTCTTCTTCTTCCCCACCACGACAGGTCTGAACATCTTGCTGTTCGGCATTCCTTGCCTCACCCTTTCATAAAAAAACATGGCTTTCTTCCTCCCGGAAAAAAGAAGCAGGAAATCGAACCAATCATCGAGTCCCTGCCTGCCTCCGGAAGCATTGCACAACCTTATTATATATACTCTACTAAAAGAACCGTTGCGAATAAAAATTATATCACACAATGTCAATATCCGCAATGATTCTCACGAAAACCCACATAAAGATTTCTTCTATAATGCGTATCATTTATTTTCTTTTATAGAAATTACCTTACGCCATATAAAAGTTTTTATACGTCAATTTTTCTATTGACTTTTTCAGGATCTTCGTTCCGGCTTATTTTAGCATTGTGCTCTGAAAAATGCAAGGGGATCGGCGGCCAGTGAACGATGACGATTCGCCAAGAAGAGGTGCTGATCTTCACGGAGGAGTGTTTCCGGAAAAAGCCCCTCTCATCTAATTTGCTCACCGATACCCCGAGTAAGCATTCGCATTTCATATTGGTAAATCAAAAACGGAAAGCGCATAATGAATGAAACAATTCCCCCGTCACTTCACAACAAGGAGGTCCCATGGAAAAAGAAAAGAGAACGATCAAGAAAAGAAAAGGCTTCATGCTTTTAGAGCTCATCATCGTCGTCGCCATCATCGGCATCCTCGCCGCCGTCGCCATTCCGAACCTCGTCGGCATGACCGACGAAGCGAAGGTCGCCAAGATCCAGTCTGATCTTTCCACCATCAGCACCGCCATGGAAGTCTACCACGTCAAAAAAGGCGGCACCTACCCCGCCGACCTCTCCACTCTCGCAGGCGATAACGGCTATCTGAAAAAAGTCCCCGAACCGCCAACGGGTGCCGGTGCTTATACCGTAGGAAGCAAAGGCGAAGTCACCTGCACCTTTAATGGCGTCACCTACTCCTCCTTCGGCACATCGACGGGAAGTGCAGACAGCAATACAGGGAAATAATCTACAGGAAACGCCGATGCAATCATGATCAGATCATCAACAATACCGCAGCACACAAAAAGCGCACCTCTTCCAAGAGGCGCGCTTTTTGTGTGCTTGCCGAAAGATTCCCCTACGCGCCACGAGCTGCTCTCCCGTATCGTCATCCTGAACGGAGAAAAAAGAGGCGGCAAAGCCGCTACCATACAAGCCTTCCCCGCATGGGTAATGCTATTAAGTTAAGCGGCAGAACGTTCTTGGCTCCTCATCGGGGGAGCTCCCCGAAGGGGTGAGGGGGCTACGTAGCGGTATTGCATGAA
>CAVBQN010000055.1:0-13009 GCA_963597545.1 Fusicatenibacter saccharivorans | reverse complement strand
GCCGCACCTCTTAGCCTTCCCCCTTGGGGAAGGGGGACCGCGTCAGCGGTGGATAGGGTGCTTTCGTAAGCGACGCACTTGAGACGCTTTTCCCCGCGCTCTTTCATACCGCCTGTGCCCTATCCGCCCCTTCGGGGCACCTTCCCCTCTAGGGGAAGGCTGACGATACAGGAATACCGTCATCTAAAATGCGGCGAAGCCGCCACCGGAACCCTTTGAACCTTGAACCCTGAACCCGCCAACAAAAAAGCGAACCCCTTTCGAGGTTCGCTTTTTTCATACTGCTGTCCGTTTATTTTTCATCTCTATGCTTGATGGCTGCTTCGATGAGGCCGCGGAAGAGCGGGTGCGGACGGTTCGGGCGGCTCTTGAATTCCGGATGAGCCTGGGTGGCTTCGAAGTACGGATGATCCTTGAGCTCGATCGTTTCGACGAGGCGTCCGTCCGGGCTGGTGCCGCAGATGATGAGGCCTGCTTTTTCAAGCTCCGGACGAAGGGCATTGGAGACTTCGTATCTATGGCGATGACGTTCGTAGACGATCTCCTGACCGCCGTAGAGTTCTCTGGCTTTGCTGCCTTCCTTGAGCTTGCACGGATAGATGCCAAGGCGCATGGTGCCGCCTTTTTCGGTGACGTCTTCCTGGTCTGGCATGAGGTCAATGACAGGGTACTGTGTGTCCGGGATGAATTCGGAGGAGTTTGCGCCGGTCATGCCGCATACATTTCTGGCGAATTCAATGACGGCGCACTGCATACCGAGGCAGAGGCCGAGGAACGGGATCTTATTGACGCGCGCGTACTTGATGGTGTCGATCTTGCCTTCGACGCCGCGATAGCCGAAGCCGCCGGGGACGACGATGCCGTCGATGCCCTGGAAGACTTCGCGAAGATCCGGTTTCTCTTCTTCGAGGACTTCGGAATTGATCCAGTGGACCTTGACCTTGTTGCCGAAGGCGTAGCCGGCATGGGACAGGGATTCGACGACGGAGAGGTAGGCGTCATGGAGTTCGACATATTTCCCGACGAGAGCAATGTTGACCTCTTTTTCGGAGGAAACGATGCGGTCCACCATGGCTTTCCAGTCTTCCATGTCGCACTTGGTGTCTTCCATACCGAGCTTCTGGAGGACGATGTGGTCGAGGCCTTCTTCCTGCAGGAGAAGCGGTACTTCATAGATACTCTTGGCGGTGAGGTTATTGATGACAGCTTCCGGCTCTACGTCGCAGAACATGCCGATCTTTCTCTTCATATCCGGAGAGAGTGCCTTCACGGTACGGCAGACAATGACGTCCGGCTGGATGCCGATGGAGCGCAGCTCCTTGACGGAGTGCTGGGTCGGCTTTGTCTTGAGTTCGTCAGCGGCTTCGATGTATGGTACGAGTGTGACGTGAATATAGATGACGTCATTTCGATTCGGTACGTCTTTCTTGACCTGGCGGATGGCTTCGAGGAATGGCAGGGACTCGATATCACCGACGGTGCCGCCGATCTCCGTGATGACGATGTCTGCATTGTCATTTCTGCCGACACGGAGCACGCGGTCTTTGATCTCGTTTGTGATATGCGGGATGACCTGAATGGTGGAGCCTAAGTATTCGCCCTTTCTTTCTTTGTTGATGACAGACTGATAGACCTTGCCTGTGGTGACATTGGATGCCTTGGACAGATTTTCATCGATGAATCTTTCGTAATGACCGAGATCCAGATCGGTTTCCGCGCCGTCATCGGTGACGAAGACCTCACCGTGCTGGTACGGGCTCATGGTGCCCGGGTCGATATTGATGTAAGGGTCGAATTTCTGAATGGTGACTCTGTAGCCTCTGTTCTTCAGCAGTCTGCCCAGGGATGCAGCGGTGATGCCTTTGCCCAGGGATGAAACGACGCCGCCTGTTACGAAGATGTATTTTGTCATGGGACCTCCTTTGAGATAGGGTGGATGGGAAGAGTGACTGGTCGCTGGTGACCAGGAAATGAGGTGCGATAGGTTCAGCAGGTGCAGCGCGGCGCATCCTATGACGCCGCGAAGCATTTGAACCTGTGAGGCCTATCCTTTCCTTACATTTTTTCCGGAGCGGTAATGCCTAAGATGGTGAGAGCGTGGACCAGGACGTACTGGACAGCGGTGATGAGCCCGAGGCGCGCCTGCGTGACTTCGCTGTCTACACCAAGGATACGGCATTCTCTATAGAAATGATGGAAGAGTGCTGCCAGCTCGTACGCATATTTGGCGATACGCTGCGGAGCTCTTTCTTTCGCGGCTCCATCGACGAGCTGGTGATAGTTTTCCATCTTTTTGATCAGATCCATTTCACATTCTTCTTTGAGGCAGGTGAAATCGACGCCGGTGAACTGGGGATCCCAGGTGACCTTGGCTTCCTTCGCCTGACGGAAGAGGCTGTGAATACGGGCATTCGCATACTGGATGTAATAGACCGGGTTATCGCTGGACTGTTTCTTGGCCAGGTCGATATCGAAGTCCATCTGGGAGTCCAGTGTGCGGGCGCAGAAGAAATAGCGTGCTGCATCGGTGCCGACTTCTTCCATCAGCTCGCGCAGCGATACGGCCTGTCCGGTACGCTTGGACATTTTGACCGGCTGTCCATCGCGGAGAAGTGTCACCATCTGGAGCAGCATGATCTCGAAATCATCCGGGTTGTAGCCCAAAAATTTCATGGCTGTCTTCAGACGGATGATGTAGCCATGGTGATCCGCTCCCCAGATATCAATGAGCTTGTTGTAGCCGCGGCGGATCTTATTCCCTACATAGGCGATATCGGAGCAGAAATAGGTCGGCACGCCATTCGTGCGGATGACCACGCGGTCCTTGTCATCGCCGTTCTTTGTGGTGCGGAGCCAGAGAGCGCCGTCCTTCTCGTACATATTGTCTTCATCCTTCAGGACTTTGAGCGCTTCATTCACCTGATCCGGATAGAGAGATCTTTCGGAGAACCAGTTGTCGAAGTCGACGTGGAATTCCTGCAGATCCTTCTTGAGGTCTGCGAGCTTTTCCTGAAGGCCAAGCTCTTTGAAGATCTCCAGACGTTCTTTCTCATCCATATCGAGGTACTTCTTGCCATCCTTGGCAAGGATATTCTTCGCTGTATCGATGATATCCTGTCCATGGTAGCCGTCTTCCGGGATCTCAGCGTCCAGACCGCAGAGCTGGAGATAGCGTGCATTGATGGATTCCGCCAGATGATCGATCTGGTTGCCGGCATCATTCACATAGTATTCCGACAGTACATCATAGCCGGCCGCGCGCAGCAGATTCACCATCGCCGAGCCATAGGCAGCGCCTCTGGCGTGTCCGATGTGGAGAAGGCCGGTCGGATTTGCCGAGACATACTCGACAAGGATGCGGTCTTTTTTATTTTTCGGCAGATCCCCGTAGGAAGGGCCAGCCTTCAGGATCTGCTTCAGCTCGCTGTACACCGTATCTGCGGCAAGGTAGAAATTGATGAAGCCGGCACCCGCGATCTCCGTCCGAGTGACCAGCGGTGTGTCCAGATGCTTCACGATGGATTCTGCGATCATGCGCGGTGCTTTGTGCGCTGTTCTCGCCCACTGCATAGCCGCATTGGTGGAATAATCACCAAATTCCTTGGATTTCGGCACTTCCAGACGCTGTACAGCCGCGTAATCGCCCTCCGGCAGTTCACCGGCAGCGATGGCTGCTTCTTTCGCTTTCTCAATGATTTCTTTCAGTTCTTCTCTGACTTCCATGAATCCTCCGGATCCTCCCGAACTTCTACAATAATTTCATTCAAATGGTTAAACAGGCCTTTCAGCTCCACATCATAGGAAAGGCGCATACGTCCCTTCCCCGCCTCGATCGAGTCTTCGATCTCGCGCGTCACGACGTAGATATCCATCGTGCCCATCGGGGTCTCGTACAGGGAGTGGCTCTTCTCTCCGATGCGGTAGACCTGCTCCTGCAGGAAGCTGCCGTCTCGGATGAGGCGCACGTGGTCTTTGTGGATCTCCAGCGTGGTCGTCGTCCCTTCCATGCCGGCCAGCTTGGTCTCCTCATAGGAAACGTACTTCATACCGTCCTTCTCGCCATAGATGCCCGGCGTTTCCAGGGTGATTTTCTCATCCTTTCCCGCCTCATTACGCTGAAGAGAAGTGACATTGATGATGACCTTTTTTTCCAAGACTGACCGCCCCCTTGTTCTATTTATAATCCTATTTATTATATCATAGAAAGCCGCCTTTTCTAAGAGCTTCTACGAATTTCCATGACTACTTATTGTAGCGTAGTTTTGGGCGGCGGTCAAGGAGGACAGGTTCGGGGTTGTGGTGGCGGCTTCGCCGCAAGTATAAATAGGGCAATGCCCTAAGCTGGTGGGTGATGCGGTATCCTAGCATCGTCATTCCGAGCGAAGCGAGAAATCTTTGTCATTCGCAGTCAGGCGGTCGATATCAGGGAATCCAAAACGAGAAACCTGCTTATCCGCAGACCTTCGGGCATCGCCATTATTTATACTCTGCGGCGCTTCTATATTCTGATGCGCCGCACCGCCATTTCGCATTTCTCATTTCTAATTTCTCATTCAAGCAAAGCTTTCATTCCCAGTCAAGGGGGCAGCACGCCCCACAGGCTAGCCCTGAACCTTGAACCCTTCCCCTCAATACAAAATCCCGCCGGAGTGACTCCGACGGGATCTTCCCCCATTATACTTCTGCCTTTTTCCCGATGCGGCGTTCCTTATACGCCGCGAGTCTGGCATCGCGGATCTCAAGATGTCCGAAGTATTTCTTCGTCTCAGAAACGATGACGCCCGAAAGCCCGAGAAGGGCGATGAGGTTTGGAATGGCCATGAGGCCGTTTACGATATCAGCCAGCGCCCAGATGGCTTCCAGCTTCAGGAAGACTGCGGAAGCCAGCACGGCGATGTAGCACACGCGGTACACAGGGATGGTCTTCGTGCCGAAGAGGTATTCCCAGCAACGTTCCCCATAGTAGTTCCAGCCGATGATGGTGGTGAAAGCAAAGAGCGTTAAGGAGATCGTCAGAAGGAAGGGAGCAAAAACGCCGTAGGTCGTCGCAAAAGCCGCCTGCGTGAGCTCCGCGCCATTGAGCTCTCCCAGCCACTGGCCGGACACGATGATGGTGAGGCCGGTCATGGTGCAGATGATGATGGTATCGATGAAGGTGCCTGTCATGGAGATCAGTCCCTGCTCGGCCGGCCACTTGGTCTTGGCTGCCGCCGCTACGATCGGCGCAGAGCCGAGACCGGACTCATTCGAGTACAGGCCGCGGGCAATACCGCTTCGAAGGACGAGCATGACGCCGGCGCCGGCGAAGCCGCCGGCCGCTGCGGTACCATTGAAGGCTCCGTCGATGACGAGAGCGATCGCATGCGGCAGTTCACCCGCATTGAGACCGAGGAAGATCACAGTGACGATGAAATAAACGACTGCCATCGCCGGAACGATCTTGGAGGCTGTCTTGGAAATCGATTTCAAGCCGCCAAAAGTGATGATCGCGACAAGAACCGTGATGACGGCGCAGGTGATGTAGGTGGAGACCCCGAATCCTGCCTGTACGGAAGCCGTGATCGCATTCATCTGCGTGGTCGTACCACTGCCGAGCATGGCCGTCATGATGCCGAAGATGGCGAAAGCGACAGCGAGAGGCTTCCATTTCTTGCCAAGACCCATTTCAATATAGTACATCGGGCCGCCGGAAATATTGCCCTGGTCATCCACCCCTCTGTACTTGACCGCAAGGCAGCCTTCCGCATACTTGGTCGCCATGCCGAAGAAAGCGGCAAGCCACATCCAGAAGAGCGCGCCCGGGCCGCCGAGCTTGATTGCCGTCGCTACGCCGACGATATTTCCCGTGCCGACCGTCGCAGCGAGCGCCGTGCAGAGCGCCTTGAAGCTGTCGATGTCGCCATCGCCCTTGTTTCTCGCAAAGAAGATCAGCTTCAGTGCGCGCGGCAGTTTCAATACCTGCAGGAGCGAGAGCCGGCAGGTCAGCAGTACCCCGGTGCCAACGAGAAGCACTAGAAGCCATGGCCCCCACACGAGCCCGTCGATCTGGTTCAAAATATCTGTCATCATGTTTCCTCCTATTTTCCCTTTCTCTGAAAAGAGTGAGCGCCCCAAGGGTCGCCTGTGAACCTAAGGAAACGCTGATTAAATCGCAGAGTCAGATTTCATAAGAATTTTTATACACTGCTTCGTCATTATTCTCCTTAAATAGCGCGCTATTCGCGTCGAATCATTCCTTGCATTTTATAAAAATTCAAGAATGAAATCTGGCAACGATTTAATCAGTGTTTCCCTAAAAAGCCGGTTCTGTATAAAATAAAAACAGAACCGGCTTCATGAGCTTTCCTCATGAAATCGGCTCTGTCCTTTGGCCTGAGAGATTACAGCGTTTCCGCCTATGCCCCTTCGGCTCTCATTGAAGAGATCTCCAGAGATTTGTCCCCATGGAGTTTCGTGTTCACTGAACGCCTGATAGTGTTACTCCTTCGGCAGCCTCGGGCATTGCCCTCGGTCTTTTTCCCCATGGATCATCCAAGTCAGTATAGAGTTGTTATGCTTGTGATTTGGAAATATGAAGCGTTTGATCGTAAAATCTGCGGATGAGATGCACCATTCCGCATTTGGCGGCTTATTCCATTTCCGCATCCTTCTCTGTCGCATTGACAGCCACAGCGACTGCTGCGTCGCCGGTGATATTGAGGCAGGTACGGAACATGTCGAGCACACGATCGATACCGGCTACCAGTGCCAGCCCTTCGAGCGGCAGACCGACAGACTGCAGGACCATCGCCAGCATGATGAGGCCGGCGCCCGGTACGCCTGCGGTACCGATGGAAGCCAGTGTCCCGGTCAGGACGATCATGAGCATCTGATCAAAGGTCAGCGGGATACCGAAGACATTCGCGATGAAAAGGGAACAAACGCCCATGTAAAGAGCCGTCCCATCCATATTGATGGTCGCGCCCAGCGGAAGGACAAAAGAAGCGATATCTCTCCTGACCCCCAGCTTCGTCTGGATATTTTTCATATTGACAGGAAGCGTACCGGCAGAAGAGCAGGTGGTGAAGCCGATCGCCATAGCTTCCGACATGCCGCGGAAGAATGTGAGCGGGCTCATGTGTGCAGAGACACCGGCAAGCGTCGAGTATACGCCGATGGCATGGATGCAGCAGCCGATCGCCATACAGAGGATGACCGATAAGAGCGGAAGCAGCACCTTCGGGCCATTCATGACGACGACCGGAAGCAACAGGCAGAAGACGCCGATCGGTGCAAGACGCATGATCATGGCGATGATCTTGTAGCATACCTCAGCCATCGCATCGAAGAAGGAGATCAGGATCTCCGCACGCTTTCCTCCGACGGAAATGATACCGGCCCCGGTGAAGAGCGCAAAGATAATGATCGGAAGGATGTCCGCCTTCGCCATGGAAGCGATCGGATTCGACGGGATCATTGCGACAAAGACCTGCATGATCGACGGCGCTTCTTTCACCTTCGGTGCTTCTGCCGTCGGCAGAGCCATGCCGATGCCCGGCTCGATCGCCATAGCGACGGCAAAGCCGATCACGATCGCGATCGCTGTCGTCACCATGTAAATGACGAGTGTCTTCACCCCGATGCGTCCCAGCTTCTTCATATCCCCCATGGATGTCATACCCACGATGAGAGAACAGAAGACCACCGGAACGATCATCATTTTGATGAGATTGATAAACATGGTGCCGATCGGCGCGATCCACATCTTGACCGGAGCCGCCGCACCCTCTCCCAGCATCAGTCCTACCACCACAGATAAGACCAATGACAGGAAAATTTGAATAGACAGATTCATTTTTCCCCTCCTGCACCAGAGCAACTGTCCCATGGACGCCATTGCCCTGACCTATTAAAAATCGATGACTACATTATAGGCGCACCCATGCTGAATAACCAATAGATTTGTGAAATCATCTATACATTTTCATGTAATTTGCAATCCGATGTTTGATAAATCATATGATTTTGTTCTCTTATATTTTACATTATATAATTTCTGTCGTTTTTCTATATTTTTTACTTTTTATAATCATTTGTTTATTGATGTATACGCTCACAATAGTTGGTGTGTACGCTTGTCTCGCCTCTGGGGGAGAGTGACCGGGACCGGCATGCCTCCATCCCGCTGCCAGAGAAGCACCGAGAAGCCGCTGCGATCTCACGCTTTCTTTATCCAAGGCTCCTCATCCTCTTCCTGCAACCCCTGATCCGCTCCTTTAGAAGGGTTCCATCAAAAAGGAGCAGCCGCCTCACAGCAGCTGCCCCTTCATTCCCGAGGGATTTCACTCTATTTATTTTATACCTTATATATAAGCATCAGATCTTCTGTGCTTCTTCTGCTTCCGCAAGAGCTTCCTTGCGAGCCGCTGCCTTTTCCTTTTCGATCACAGCCTGGAAGGAGAAGACTTCTTCCTTGATGACCGGAGCCAGGACGATGATGGAGATCAGGTTCGGGATCGCCATGAGGGCATTCGCGATATCGGAGAGGTTCCAAACCAGATCGAGGGTCTGGGTCGCACCGACATAAACTACCAGAGAGAAGACAACGCGGTAAATGATGTTGTACTTATGGGTACCGAAGAGATATTCCCAAGCCTTTTCACCATTGTATTCCCAACCGAGGATGGTGGAGTAAGCAAAGAGGATGATACCGATGGAAACGATGTAAGAACCGATGACGCCGATATTGGAAGAGAATGCTGCCATGGTGAGTGCTACGCCGGTGAGCGGCTTGCCATCCGCGCCGACCATGCCGAGCACGCCGGAGGAGGCGATGGTAAGGCCGGTGATGGTGCAGACTACGATGGTATCGATGAAGGTGCCGGTCATGGAGATGTAGCCCTGTCTTGCCGGGTGATCCGTGGTGGAGGCTGCGGCGGAAATCGCTGCCGAGCCAAGGCCGGCTTCATTGGAGAAGCAGCCACGCGCTACGCCATAACGCATCGCATTCATCACGGAAACAGTGATGGTACCAACGACGCCGCCTTCGACAGCCGTAGGATCGAAAGCCATCATCACGATGAGGTAGAGACCATGCGGAATGTTTTCGATGTTAAGAATGATGCAGGAAAGGCCAGCCAGGATGTAGAAAACAGCCATGCCGGGAACAACGACGGAAGAAACCTTGGAGATCGAAGTGATACCGCCGACGATGACAGCGAGGGTCATGACAGTCAGGACTGCGCCCACGATCTCATTCGATACGCCGAAGGTGGTGTTGATCGCGGTGGAGATCGAATTCGCCTGCGTCATGTTGCCGATACCGAAGGAAGCAAGGACAGCGAAGAGAGCGAAAGCTGTGCCCAGGAAGAGACCGGCTTTTTTATTTTTGAAGCCGTTCTTCATGGTGAACATCGGGCCGCCCTTCATTTCACCCTTGGCATTCACTTCGCGGAACTTGAAGCCGAGCATACATTCAGAGAACTTGGTCGTAAGGCCGAAGCATGCGGAGATCCACATCCAGACCAGAGCGCCCGGGCCGCCGGCAAACATCGCCGTCGCGACACCGACGATATTACCTGTACCGATGGTCGCAGCAAGCGCCGTCATCAGCGCAGAGAAAGGAGAGACGTCACCGCTCCCGACCTGGGTCGTGCGGGACTTCTTCGAAAAGATCGTTTTTAATGCGTATGGCAGATTTCTCCATGTCAGGAAACGCAGCTTCAGTGTCATGTAGACACCCGTGCCGACCAGAAGACACAGCATGACAGGCCCCCATACGAAGCTGTCAAGCTCACCGACAAGTTGATTGATTTGCACCATATCCATTGCAAAATCCCCCTTGTTCCCGTAACTGTTCTTATTGCTATAAGAAACAAAAAATCGCCGCACTCAGTCTTATGTTTGAAGAAGACTGAAGCTGGCGAATTCATGGATCATGAAAACAAGGGAGTTACCCAAGTGCCAGCCCTGTCCTTTTGCCTGAGAGATTCAGGATTTCTACGGGTGAAATCCTTTAACACCTTCGGCCCTCGCATCTTTTCAGCGAGCTTCTCCAGAGTCGTGTCCGTACACAGTTTCGTGTTCTTACTGAACGCCTGATAGTGTTACTCCTTCGGCAGAAGATCATAAAGACCTTCATTTTTCAGTGTACATCATCCACCTATATGGTATGCGGCAACATACATTTTTCGCTTGGACTTTCCGGATTCTGAATTCCGAAGTCTCAAGTGATTTACCTAGATTATACACGATGAAAATCAAAATGCAACATGCGAATTTTGCTCATTTTTTATATTGTAAACCTTTTGCTATACTAAAGTTTCTCTCTTGTGCTTTTTGCGAGAATTTTCTGCATACTTACGAGATAGATATGATTTATATCTTTTTTGTAGCTACTTTAATTTCATTGAATTTCAATAGTTCTTGTATATCTATTCATCTATAGAAATCAATTTGAAGATTCATAAGAAATTATTATCACTACAAAGAGCTAGCGGTCACTCTCGTTCCGTATACGCGCTAAATGAGAATGAGAAAGAGAAATTCCTTAGTCATTTCCCATGAAAAGAAGCTCGTCTTTCTCTTTGCGTTTCTTCTCCTCGTTGCATGCATCCGCGTCACCGGTCTCTTCCGACGGCTGCTTCAAAGGCATTCCCCTTGGGGGCAAGGGGAAGATCGCCGACCACTTCCCCGATAGCAAGATAAAAGTCGTCTCCTCCTTTCCCGCAGCCGCAGGCTGCGGGAAAGGAGGAGACGACTTGGGGAGGATCTACACGCCAAAGTGACGGCTAGAGGAAGAGGATACCACTTGCGTCATCTGTCCCGTGAGCCCCCTCAGCATCCTATTTCTTCCCGTAGTACTTCTCGTATTTCGCCGTGAAGGCTTCCATGTACGCCTTGGCTTTTTCCAAATCCGCGGCGTCCGGGTGTTTGGCGGCTTCTTCTGTGGTCTTTTCCATTTCACCGGTGTTGTGAGCGCTGCCGACGGGCATCTTGCGCATCATGGCGATGAGGGCGGGGTCGACGGCCCCTTGGATGGCAAGGACGCCCATGATGGTATTTCCTTCAGAGAGGCAAGTCGCCGCATTCGCAAAGCCGGTATAGGCGTGCTCGGAGGCGGGACTTGCGCCCATGGTTTCAAAGAGGACGACTTTCTTCTTCGTAAGCGTGCGCAGGTATGCCTTGCTCTTTTCATCCGCCGTCCCCCGGTCCATCCAGTAGCCTACGAAAATCACGTCATAGTCATCCGCCGCGGGCGCCGTTTCTACGTTAGAAATCGTGCTTCCATCCGGTGCTGCCGCATACAGGGCTTCGGCCACTTGGCGGGTATTTCCTGTGCGGCTCGAGTATACAATCAAAAATCTCATCATTCACCTCATATTCATCATGCCGCCCCAATGGGCTTTTTTCTTTGTGTCGGGTTTGCCAAAAAGCATGTAGTCCGCGGCGTGCATCATGCGACGGATCATCACACGGTACCAGTAGCGGCCACTGCTCGTGTAGCGATAGACACCGCCCGCTTCCGTGACGAGGCCCCAGGATTTCCATAGATCGAGAAGCGGCGTCAAGAGAAGGTCCGCCGGAAGGGCGGTCTCTTTCGCAAGTCTTGCCGGCTCGATGACACCCCGGTCGCCCGCACCTTCTATCGCTTTATAGAACGCGCGGTAACGACTGCTTTGCCTTGCACCCATCGGGAGAAATTTTCCCATGCGGACCGCGGCGCTATACATCGCATCCGCCATCGGCTTCATGAGCCCCACGCCGCCGATTTGCCCGCCGCAGGCCATGCCGAGGGGCAGGATATCGCACCCGCTAGAAGAGAGGGTATTGTACAAGCTTCGTTCCGCCGGATGCCATTTCCAGTGGGTGCAGGAAATATTGGCAGCACCGCTCCTTCCGAGTTCGTCCTCAGCGGTGCGGAATAGACTTTGCAGTACAGCGATTTCTAAGCTCTTCCCCCATTTTTTGAATTGCTTTCCTAAAGGGGAATTGGGCAGGATGTGGAGCTGATAGAGGTCAAGCCCCGCCATACCGCATGCCTTGGCATCGCGGATGTCCGACCGCATCGTCTCTTCCGTCTCGCCGGGAAGGCCGTAAATCAAGTCAAGAATCATCAGGGCGTCTTTTTTTGCAAACGCCGAAAGTTTCTTTAACACCTCTTCTCGCGGGAGCGGCCGGCCGACAGCATTTCGAATCTTCGTATCAAAGGACTGCACGCCGAAACTGAAGCGGTTCACTCCGCAGGAAATCGCGGCATCCATTTTTTCTTCCGTCATGTCAGAAAGGCTCGACTCCATCGTGATTTCTGCGTCCTTTGTTAAAGGCAGCACCTCGTGAATGGCCTCCATGATAGAGGAAATATCCGCAGCAGATAAAATGCCCGGCGTGCCTCCGCCAAAGAAAATAGAGGAAATCTTTGACCTGGTAAGGTACGGGCGATTTTGCAACGATTGTATTTCCTTTACAAGAAGATTCGCATACGCATGCTGCGCCGCTTCGTCCGCCTGCTTTTTGTAAAAAGCGCAATAGGTGCAGGACAGGCGGCAGAAGGGCACGTGGATGTAGACAGCCGAGGTCTTCGTCGGCTCGCCCTTTTCCCAGATGTCTTTCATGATGCCCGGCAGTTTGATGGGAGAAATCAGCGTTTCGTCCCGCGGAGAAAATGGCTCGTCCTGCCAGTCAATGTCCCAAGGCGAACGGCACACGCCGCCGCCCTTGGCAAAGACCGGCTCTTGGTAGAGCCTTTCGATATTTTTTTCATACTCACTCATAGTTACTCCATACTCTCAGAATGGTTGGCGGTTGGTGGTTGGCGGTACTTGATTCTTGGTTCTCAAGCGGTATCGGCTAACCTTAAGTCCCTTCAGAACCCCTAACAACCACCAACCAACACCAGTCCCCCTTAGAACTAATGCTATTAAGTTAAGCGGAAGAACGTTCTTGGCTCCCTATCGGGGGAGCTCCCCGATGGGGTTGTGCAAGCGAACTGGATTTTTAGGAGTGAAGCGACGCGAAAATCCAGTGAGAC
>CAVBQN010000054.1:0-13305 GCA_963597545.1 Fusicatenibacter saccharivorans | reverse complement strand
GGGAAGGCTGCGATACGAGAATACCATCTTCTAAAAAAGGCGGCGAAGCCGCCACGAGAGCCCTGAACCTTGAACCTTGAACCAAATGAAAGCAACCAAAAAGGAGCTGCGAAGAAATGAATCCTCATTTCTTCACAGCTCCTTTTTTATTGCTTTCTATCAGCCGACAATGTTCAGCGCATAGACAGCGTATTCTTTTTCCAGTGCTTCGGACTTCTTGGAGAGTTCGATCTGGAGATCAGAAGCGGTGTCATAGTCTTTGGCTTCCAGGGCTTCTTTGAGCTTGGTCGCGATAGACTTGCTGGCTTTGGTATCTTTGATGAGTTCATATTTCTTTGCTGCGATAGATTCCCAACGTTCTTCATCGAGTTCATCTTCGCTGGAAAGCTTCTTGAAGCTCTTGACGAGTGCTTCTGTAGCCGGGATGATGCGGTCAACGAGTTCATTTTCCCAGCGGTATTCGATGGAATCAAGGAAGGAGTCTACAATGACCTGATTTAAGCTGTCGCCGGCGGTGATGACAGCGACTTTGTCTTTGTTTGCCTTCATGGTCTTGATGTTTTCCCATACGGTAGCCGGCGGCTTGCCGAAAGCAGCATCACGTTCTTCCTGGGTGAAGTCTTCGAATACGTTGTCTTCGCAGCGATAGGCACGGCCTGCCTCGAGATAGTCAGCAGCTTCGCCCGGTTTCTTGGAGA
Organism: Fusicatenibacter saccharivorans; assembly: GCA_963597545.1. Lineage (GTDB taxonomy): Bacteria > Bacillota > Negativicutes > Veillonellales > Dialisteraceae > Dialister > Dialister saccharivorans_A. Next base: position 12,607 of record CAVBQN010000054.1, on the reverse strand, counting down.
GCTCTGCGAGGAGGTCTGCCGGTGCTTTGCCGGAGGTGATCGCATAGGTAATGCCATCCAGTGCGGTCAGGAAGAGGCAGGAGGCGGCGAGATAGGTATTAGTGAACGGGTTTGGTGCGCGCAGTTCAAAGCGGGTGGCTTTCGGGTTTTCGATATCGCGAACCAGACCGATCAGGATGGTTCTGTTACGGGACGGTACTTCCGGATTGTGGCCGAGGGAGGTGACGATGCAGACCGGAGCTTCAAAGCCTGGTTTCAGACGGTTGAAGGCATCGGTGGTGGAGGAAACGAATGGATTCGTTGCTTCGTAGTTCTTCAGGATACCCATGATGAAGCCATAGCCGATGGTGGAGAGGAAGTCGGCTTTCATATCGCTCGGTGCCAGAAGATTGATGGTCTTGCCATTTTTCAGAGATGCACAGATGCCGACATGGGTATGTTCGCCGGAGCCGGCAACGCCGATGATCGGTTTTGCCTGGAAGGAAACATCGAGACCGTATTTGCGGAAGACTTCACGGATGATGATGCGGGCTTCAAGTTCATTGTCAGCCGCCTGCAGCGGATTCATAGAGAAGAGCCAGTCAAGTTCGAGCTGTTCGCAGACATCGACGGTATGTCCCAGATCGTCGACCTTCGGTTTAATACCGCCGACTTCTTTATGTCCCATTTCTACATGCATGCCGCGAGCATCCAGTTCTTCGATGGCTTCTTCCATCGCAGTTCTGACGTTGCCGCGCATTCTCTGCCAGTACTGTTCCTGCAGTCTCTGAGAAATGGACAGGTGCTGTACCGTTTCTGTTTCGCTCGGTGTCTTGACCCAGAATTCCAGTTCCGTGCCGATGGTGAATTTGATATCCTCGATCTCATCGACCGGCAGATCTTCCATGCCTTTGACCGACTTGCCGCTTGCCAGGAGGCCTTTCAGCTTCTCAGCGACAAAAGCGCAGGATTCTTTCAGGATAGAACGGGAGTCGATAAATTTGCCATTGTGCAGAAGGAAGCATGGGATGCGGAGCGTGCCGACCGGACGGCCATTGCTGTACAGGTTGTCTTCATTGTAGTCGATGTACCAGTTTACGCTGGCATCTGCGACCATGTCGACGCGGGCATCGTTCAGTGTGGCGATGTTCATCAGGACGACAGAGGAGCCGTCGGTCTGTACGGCTGTGCCGGCGAAGAAATCATCGTAGTTTTTCAAGAACAGTTCGATCGGCACCTTTTCATCGGTGTCATTGCCGGCCAGATCGATGCCGACCAGAGAAACGAAGCGGATTTCCGGATGGGTCTTGAGGAGTCCCAGGACGCCTTCTTTGCCAAATTCACCGGACGGGATGTAGTACAGTAAGTCGTTGTTGATCATTTTGAATTCCTCCTGCTTGATAATCGTGGATTGTTGGTCTTTGATTGCTGTTTGCCTATGGGTGAGGTTCACTGATTTCTAACCTCCAACCCCTAATCTCTATGTGCTTTTACACAGCTGGCGAAACCCCAGCGTGGAGTAGCAATACTCCATTTTCCATAAACGTCTCATCCAGGTTGTCCCCCCCTATTTGAGTTTGCCTGTAAAATAAAAATGACCTACTCTCTGGGTATCCAGAGAGTAGGTCATCTTCGGCCAGATGAATGTATAGTTTGTAGTGACTAGGGATCAAGGGATCCAATTCCCCTCCCTCATGCATAGACTAGTCCAGAATGTTCAGCGCATAGACGCGATATTCTTTTTCCAGTGCTTCTGCTTTCTTTGCCATTTCCACCTGCAGCGTGGAAGCGGTATCGAAGTCATTCGCCTCGAGAGCTTCCTTCAGGCGGGTGCAGAGGCATTTCTCATCCTCTGTATCCTTAGCGAGCTCGATGCGCTTCGCCTTGATGGCTTTCCAGCGTTTTTCGTCGATCTTATCGTCGTTATCGAGCTTCTTATATCCTCTGACAGCCAGTTCGGTGCCAGGAATAATCCGATCGATCAGCTCATTCTTCCAGCGGTAAAGGATGGATGCGACAAAGGAGTCTACGATCTGTTCAGAGATCGCACCGCTCTTGGTGAGCGCAGCAACTTTGTCCGGATTGGCTTTCATGATCTTGACATTGTCCCAGACGGTAGCCGGTGGCTTGCCGAAGACAGCATCGCGTTCTTCCTGCGTATAGTCTTCGAATACGTTGTCTTCGCAGCGATATTCTCTATCCTTGTCAAGGTATCCGGCTTCTTCTCCGGCTTTCTTAGAAAGCTCGGCGAGAAGTTCTTCTGGACCTTTCCCAGAGGCGAGTGCATACTCGATGCCATCCAAAGCGGTCAGGTACAGGCAGGAAACGCAGAGATAGGTATTGGTAAACGGGTTCGGCGCACGGAGTTCGAAGCGGGTGGCTTTCGGATTTCCGATATCACGGATGAGCCCGATCAGGATGGATCTGTTTCGAGACGGTAGCTCCGGCTTATGTCCCAGAGAGGTGACGATGCAGACCGGCGCTTCGAAGCCAGGCTTCAGGCGGTTGAAAGCATCGGTGGTCGAGGAAACGAATGGATTCGTTGCTTCGTAGTTGTTGAGGATGCCCATGATGAAGCCATAGCCGATGGTGGAGAGGAAATCCGCCTGCATATCTTCCGGTGCCAGAAGATTGATGGTCTTGCCATTTTTGAGAAGAGCGGCAAAGCCGACATGGGTGTGTTCCCCGGAGCCGGCGACGCCGATGATCGGTTTCGCACGGAAGGAGACGTCGAGCCCGTTTCTGCGGAATACTTCACGAACCACAATGCGGGCTTCGAGTTCATTGTCTGCTGCCTGCAGCGGATTTGTCGAGAAGAGCCAGTCAAGCTCAAGCTGTTCGCAGACATCGAAGATATGACCGTCATCATCGATCTTTGGTTTGATCCCGCCGACTTCTTTATGTCCCATCTCTACATGCATGCCGCGGGCATCGAGTTCTTCGATCGCCTGTTCCATAGCGGTACGGACATTGCCGCGCATGCGCTGCCAGTACTGCTCCTGCAGGCGCTGGGAAATGGAAAGATGCTGTACGGTCTCCTTCTCGCTCGGTGTCTTCACCCAGAATTCCAGCTCTGTGCCGGTGGTGAATACGATGTCCTGAATCTCAGAGAATGGGAAATTTTCCATCCCCTTGACCTGTGCACCGACCAGAAGCTTTCTGAGACGGTCAGCGACATATTCGCAGGACTGCTTCAGAATGGAACGGGAATCAATGAATTTGCCATTGTGGATGAGGAAGCTCGGAATACGAAGCGTGCCGATCGGAAGACCGGTTTCTTCATCTACGTTGTCATCATTATAGTCTACATACCAATTCACGGTGCTGTCAGCGACCATGTCGACGCGGGCATCGTTCAGTGTGGCGATATTCATAAACACAACAGAAGAACCATCTGTCTGGACAGCTTTGCCAGCGAAGAAATCTTCGTAGTCCTTCATGAAGATCTCGATCGGGATGCGTTCATCTGTATCATTGCCTGCAAGATCGATTCCGACCAGAGAGACGAACCGAATTTCCGGATGCTGTGCCAGTAAAGAAAGTACCCCTTCTTTGCCATACTGTCCAGCAGGGATGCAGTACAATAAGTTTTTGTTCATTTGAGTCCTCCTATAGACTTTCTTGAATTCCACCATTTTTTAGATTGAAAATAAGCCATATGAATCAATAGAAAATGACCCATCCCGGTAGGAATGAGTCATCTTTGACGCAGCATATGAACTTATGGATTAAGAATACACCACGCTTCTTACTTTGTCAAGCCTTTCGCCTAAGCAAGCAGTTTGCGGACGATCTGATTGATCAGCTTTCCGTCTGCTTGTCCTTTAAGCTTCGCCATGACAGCTTTCATCACAGAGCCCATGTTTTTCTGCCCAGGATCCATGGCATCGACGATTTCCTTGACTGCTGCTTCGACGGCTTCCGGAGTCATCTCTGCCGGCAGGTATTTCTCAAGTACATCGATCTCCGCTTTGGTCTGTTCAACCAGGTCTTCTCTTCCGGAACCCTCGATTTCAGACAGAGTTTCTTTCCTCTGCTTCACTTCTTTCCGGAGAACCGCAAGAACCTGATCATCATTGAAGTCCGCGTGTCCGTTGTCGATTTCAGCCTGTCTGATGTGAGCACGAGCCATGCGGATCGTGTTCAGAGCAAGCTTTCCTTCTTCTTTCGCTTTCATAGCTGCTTTCATGTCAGCCATGAGCTGTTCTTTGATTGACAAAACTAATCACCTTACAACCTATTATTTAAACTTACGTTTTCTAGCGGCTTCAGATTTCAGTTTACGTCTTACGCTGGGCTTTTCATAATGTTCACGTTTTCTTACTTCAGAAAGAACCCCGGCTTTTTGGCAGGAACGTTTAAATCTGCGAAGAGCACTTTCAAGAGTTTCGCCCTTTTGAACTTTGATTTCAGACATCTATATCCCTCCCTCCCAATAAGACTGATGGGGTGCTATTGCACACTTAATTAGTATAAAGTACAAGTGGCATTCTGTCAATCTGTTTTATGAAAAAAAGTGACTAGGGATTAGGGATTAGGGATTAGACCAAGAGACTAGGAGACATCTGACATCTGACTTCTATCCTCCAGCCTTCGGGCATCGCCCCGTTTCGTCATCCTGAGCGGCGAGAAACGTCGTATGTGAGATAATGAATGCCAGAACAGCTGCAACCTGAGCCCTCGATCTCGGCAAAGCCGCCACCTTCATTTCTAATCCCTAATTCCTCATTCCTCATTATTTTTCAGGGAATGGCGGCCAGCCCATTTCTTTGCCGCCGATGATGTGAGCGTGGAAATGGAAGACGGACTGTCCTGCTTTTTTGCCTGTATTCATGACGAGGCGGAAGCCTTTTTCTTTCAGACCGGCTTCTTCCGCAATCTTCTTCACGACAAGGAAGAAGTCGGAGAAGTTTTTGTTGTACTCTTCGTCGAAAGCCAGAATGTTGTCGACATGTTTTTTAGGAATGACAAGGATATGGACCGGCGCGCAGGGCTCGATATCCTTGAATGCAAACCAGTTGTCATCTTCGTAAACTTTGGTGCTCGGGATTTCTCCGGCAGCGATCTTGCAGAAAATGCAGTCAGACATGGTGATTCCTCCTTAAATTGTAAATGAAAGGCTGCGAGGTGCTATAGGTGTTGACCTCACAGGCCCGAATCCGGATCCTTGCTTCAAAAGGTCTCCATTCGCATTACGCGGTAACGACTTCCCCCACCATTCCTTCTTCGGTAATGGCGGTGATGCGGACCGGGTACAGGATGCCCCGCTCTACACCTTCACTACGGATGGTGACGCGGATGTATTCATCCGTAAGACCCTCGTACCAGCCGTTCTTGACCTCTTCGGCGAGGACATGGACGACCTTGCCGAGGAACTGATCGCGGTAGTCCTTCGCGATGCCTTTTTCCAGCTCCTGTACGCGATGGACTCGCTCCTTTTTCACCTCATTGGATACCTGATCCGGATAGGTCGCCGCCGGCGTACCGGTGCGCTGGGAGTACGGGAATACGTGAATACCGGAGAAGCGGATCTCTTTCAATGTCTCCAGTGTTTCCTTGAAGTTTTCTTCCGTTTCTCCCGGGAAGCCGACGATGAGATCTGTCGTCAGAGCAAGGCCCGGGATCTTATCGCGCAGTTCGGTGATCAGTGCCTTGTACTTGGCAAGGCGGTAATGGCGGTTCATCCCCTTCAGCACGCTGTCGGAGCCTGACTGGATGGGAAGATGGAGGTGACGGCACACCTTCGGCTCATTCTGGATGATCCGGATCAGCTCTTCTGAAAGCTCGACGGACTCGATAGAGCCTAAGCGGATGCGGAGAAGCTCCGGAATCTTGACGAGCTCGGAGACAAGGCTGGAAAGGGACGTCTCGTCATGGAGATCCTTGCCATAGTTGCCAAGATGGATGCCTGTCAGCACGACTTCACGATAGCCGCGAGCGACGAGTTTTCGGATCTCGGAAACGGCATCCTCCTGCTTTCTGGACTTCAGCTTGCCTCGCGCATAGGGGATGATACAGAAGGTACAGTAATTGTCGCAGCCTTCCTGCACTTTGATGAAGGCGCGGGTCTTGACCTCTCCTTCCGGGTCGACCTCCATATTTTCGAAATCCTTCACCTTCATGATGTCCACGACTTCGTTCAGCGGCTGCTCCGCCGTTCTCGCTTTCTCCACATACTCGACGATATGCGTGCGATTCTGATGGCCGACGATGACATCGACATCCCCCATCTTCTCGAAGACCTCCGGCGCAAGCTGGGCATAGCAGCCGGCAACGGCAATGATGGCATCCGGATGCGCGCGGCGGATGCGGCGCACCATCTGGCGAGATTTTCTGTCACCGACGCTGGTGACAGAGCAGGTATTGATGACATAGACATCCGCGTCATCGCCCTCTGCCGGGCTGTACCCGTTCCGGACGAAAAGGGTACGCATCGCGTCACTGTCATACTGATTCACCTTGCAGCCAAGTGTGATGAAGGACACGGTTTTCTTCTGTGATAATTTTTTCTGTTCCATGGCTTCTATTATAGCATAGGAAAATCAAAAAGAGCACCCGACTTTCGTCGGGGCTCTTTGAGGGGGAAGGTTCAGGGTTCGGGGTTCGGGGTTGTAGTGCGGCGCATAACAATCAAAAGCGCCGCAGAGTTTTGATAGCGCTTCGCGCCGTCGTCATTTCGAGCGTAGCCGAGAAATCTCTATTGCAGAATGGTCAGCATGCCAACTGCGCCACTTTAATCACCGCTTGCTTCTAATCCCTAACCCCTAATCTCTAGCCACTCATCCCAGCTTTCAAACTTCGGGGTTCATGGCATAACAATCAAAAACTCCGCGGCGCTTCTATTTTTTATGCGCCGCACCACCCCCGTTGAACCTTTTGAACCTATAGAACCCGCTGAACCTCTTTCGCACGCAATCAGTGGACGGAACGCCCTACGGGCTAACCCTGAACCCATCAACCTGAACCCTGAACCCGCTTTTTACATCGGATACGTCTCAGACTCCGCCTTCTTGGCGCGGCGCATGAGGGCTTCGAGAGCCTCCAATGCCGTGTGGTCGCCATCGATCAGATGGCAGACCTCTTCCGTGATCGGCATATCGATGTGCTCACGGACAGCGATGTCATGCACCAGACGAGCTGTGCGGATCCCTTCCACGATCATGTTCGTGCCTTCCGTGATCTCCTTCGCTGTCTTGCCTTCTGCCATCATCATACCGGCGGTATGGTTGCGGCTGTGGACAGATGTGCAGGTGCAGACAAGATCTCCCATCCCGGAAAGGCCGAAGAAGGTCGTCATCTGTGCGCCGAAATGTACGCCGAAGCGGGTCATTTCGACCAGCCCGCGTGTCATGAGAGCGGCGCGGCTGTTATCACCGAGGCCGATGCCATCCAGCACACCGCAGGCGAGCGCCATGATATTCTTCAGCGCACCGCCGTACTCGACGCCCTTGATATCGTCACTGCGATACACGCGGAAGACCGGGCTCATGAAAAGGTCCTGTACCACCTGCACCGCTTCCGGCACTTCGGAAGCGGCGACGGTCGCGCACGGCAGCCCACGGCCGACTTCTTCGGCATGGTTCGGCCCGGAGAGGACGACGATCTTTTTCGTGATGTCCTTCACCTTATCCGTGATGACCTCCGACAGGCGATGACCGGCATGATCTGCAAGCCCCTTGGATGCACAGACGACTACGGTATCCTTCTCCAGCCACGGTACGAGACTTTCCGCCATGGCTTCGACCGCATGCGATGGTGTACAGAGGATGACGCAGCCTGCCCCCTTCACCGCTGTCTCCAGACTGCTCGTGATCTTCACGTGGAGCGGGATGCGGCAGCCCGGAAGGTAGTTCTTATTTTCGCGGCTCTTCTGTATTTCCTGCGCTGTTTGGGGATTTCTGCAGTACATGAAAAGATCATCATGCCGCGCCGCGAGGGAGATCATCATCGCTGTCCCCCAGCCGCCGGCGCCTATCATAGCTACTTTCATCTGCTACCTCTTTTCCCGGGAAATCGGCTTCTCTTCTCCGCGAAGGAGCCGCCCGATGTTGTCTTTATGCTTACCGATAATGATGATGGCGGCAACGGCAGCAAATGCCACATACTCGATCGGCTTATCCATGAAGAACATGACGATCGCTACGACCGGTGCTGCCACGATGGAGCCAAGGGATACGATGTGCTTCCACTTGAAGATGGCAAGCCATACCAGGAAGGCCGCCAGCACTGCCGGAGCACAGATATAGGCGAAGGCTCCTACGCCGCAGGCGACGCCCTTGCCGCTCTTGAACTTCAGGAAAACGGACCAGTCATTGCCGACGATCGCAAAGATCGCACACGCAAGTACCAGCGTGGGATCCGGCATCCCCAGATGCACCGCAAGAAATCCCTTCAAAAAGTCGCAGATAAAGACGGAAAGGCCAGCGACGGCGCCCAGCTCACGATACGCATTCGTCGCACCGATATTGCCACTCCCCACCTTTTTCAGATTCACACCATAAAATACACGGCCAATCATATATCCGCTTGGTATCGCGCCGATAAAGTACGCCAGCACGATCCAAACTATGCCATCCATCACGCCTCTTCACCATCCTTCTTGCTTCGTACCACGATGCGGATGGGCGTACCTTCGAAGCTGAAGGACTCACGCAGCCGGTTCTCGATGAAACGGACATAAGAGAAATGAATAAGGTTCGCATCATTGACGAACATGACGAACGTCGGCGGACGGATCCCCACCTGTGTCATGTAGTAGATCTTCGCCACGCGGCCGGAATGTGCCGGCGGCGGATTCACCATCTTCGCATCCTCCAAAAGGTCATTCAGGACAGATGTCGGGATACGCAGACTCTGCTGCTCAGCCACATTGTAGATCATATCCCCGAGACGATGGATGCGCTGCTTCGTCAGCGCCGAGCCGAAGAGCATCGGCACATAGGACGCAAATGGCAGACCATTCTTGATCTCCTTCTCGAATTCCACCATCGTATTCGTCTCTTTGGCGACCGCATCCCATTTGTTTACGAAAAGGAGCAGGCCCTTCCCTGCCTCGTGGATGTAGCCGATGATCTTCTTATCCTGCTCCGTCAGCTTATCGACCGCATCCAGTACGAAGATCGCCACATCACAGTTATCGATGGCACGGATAGAACGGATGACGCTGTATTTTTCCAGCGGCTCATCGATCTTGCTCTTCTTTCTCATGCCCGCTGTATCGACCAGGATGAAGGTCTTGCCCTTGTAGGTCCAGAGAGAATCGACCGCATCTCGCGTCGTCCCCATTTCATCCGCCACGAGCGAGCGTTCATAGCCCAGAAGCGAATTGATCAGGGTGGACTTCCCGACATTCGGGCGCCCTACGATGGCCGTGCGAATAATATCTTCCGACTCCTCCTCTGTCTGCTCCGGGAAGCCTTCCGTGATGCGATCCAGAAGCTCGCCGAAGGAGAGACGGTTCACTGCGGAGATCCCGATCGGATCCCCCAGCCCCAGCGAATAGAATTCGTATACATCCATCTCCTGATTCTCGCTGTCCACTTTATTGACAGCCACGACGACCGGCTTCCCCGTGCGGCGCAGGATCCCGGCGATGATCTCATCATCTGACGTCAGTCCGGCGCGTGCATCAAGGACGAAGAGGATCACATCCGCCTCTTCCATCGCCAGCTCTGCCTGCTGGCGGATGCCGCTCGAGATCTGGTCTTTTTCATTTCTAAACTCGATACCGCCGGTATCGATCAGCGTGAATTCACGGTTCAGCCATTTCACATCACAATAGATGCGGTCACGGGTGACGCCCGGGATATCTTCTACGATGGACACGCGACGCTGCGCCAGCCCATTGATCAAGGTCGATTTGCCAACATTCGGCCGCCCGACGATGGCTACGAGAGGTTTACTCATGAGCCCATTCCTTTCTATTTCTATGGAAATCATATATTAACCAAGGAGTATGCTGCCTGCCGGCTTCTAAGAGCCGGCTATTCCAAAAGATAAAAGCAACACTTTCCCATTTTCACTGTAAATAAAATTGTATGATAGCAAGGAGGCAAAGTCAAGTGATCCTCTGCTTTTCACTTCCGGCCGTCCCATGATCCCTGTAAAGTCACAGGGGCTATAGCGGTGTCTTATGAGATGTCCTATCCGGGCCAATAAAAAACCGCATTGCGCTTCTCGCAATGCGGTTTTTATCATTTTCTCTTATTCAGCATCATGAGCCGGTGCTTCGACGAGGGAGAAGGAGATTCTTCTGCGAGCTTCGTCGATGTTGATGATCTTGACTTTCAGATCATCGCCGACCTGGCAGATGTCGCCCGGTTTCTTGTTGTGGTCGTCGGTCATTTCATTGATGTGGAGCAGACCGGTGAGGCCGTCTTCGAGTTCAACGATAACGCCGAATTCCAGGATCTTAACGACTTTAGCGTCTACGATGTCATCAGCAGCGTGGTTGGTGACAGCGGTTTCCCATGGATTCGGGAGGCAGTCTTTGTGAGAGAAGGAGATTCTCTGTTTTTCACGATCAAAGGATTTGATCTTGACATCGATAACCTGATCCGGTTTGAGGACGTCTTCCACTTTGCCGATCTTCTTCCAGGAGATATCGGAGATGTGGAGCAGGCCTTCTACGCCATTGATGCCGATGAAAGCACCGTATGGCATGATCTTCTTGACAGTGCCCTGAAGAACGTCGCCGTTTTCATAAGCAGCTTCGATTTCATCCATTTCATTGTTTCTGGCATCTTCCAGTACTGCTTTGCGGGAGAGAACCAGTCTATTCTTAGCGCGGTCGACTTCAAGGATCTTAGCCGGGAATTTCTGTCCGACAAGATTCTGCAGGGAGTGAACGAAGCGCAGGTCACCCTGAGACAGCGGAATGAAGCCGCGGAGGGACTTCAGCTGAACGAGCAGACCCACTTTGATAGCTTCGATGCCTTCGCATTCGACAGCTTCGCCTTTTTCGAAAGCTTCTTCAACAACGTCCCAGTCAGCAAGACGATCAACTTTGATCTTGGATACGTAAATGGTGCTGTCTTCTTTGACACCGCTGACGATCTGTACACGAAGTTTGTCGCCAGCTTTGAGTACGTCCTTCAGAGATGCTGGTGCCGGGTATGCATATTCATGAGCCTGCAGTACAGCTTCTGTTTTGTAGCCGAAGGAAATATAGGCTTTGTCGTCGAGTACGTCGACAACTTCCCCTTCTACTACACTGCCTTTATGCACGTCCAGGTTCATTTCTTCCTGTTCCAGCATTTCTTTCATGTTTTCCATAATAAAAACTACCTCCTCTATGATCCAGTCCGGTGTGGATGCACCGGCGGTGATGCCAATCTTGTCCCGGGTTTGGAACCATTCAGATTTTAGTTCCTCTGCCGTTTCGATATGATGAACGCAGGCGCCTTCGCTCCTGCATACGTCTGCCAGTCGGCTGGTATTAGCGCTGTTGCGCCCGCCGATGACAATCATCACATCTACTTTCCTCGCCAGCTCACGCGCCGCCTGCTGTCGCTGCATGGTCGCATCACAAATGGATTTGTGAAGAAACACATGCGGGATCCGTTGCCGGATCGCCTGCACCAGCTGGTCAGCCAAAGCCACCGAAAATGTGGTCTGCGTGACGATATGCGCCTCTTCCATGTCTGGAAGCCGGTCTACATCTTCGAGGGTTTCTACCTGGAAGGAATGACCCACTGCCCACTCCGCTACGCTCTTCATTTCCGGGTGCTTCTTTTCACCGATGAGTACGACGGTCTTTCCATCAGCCACGAGGTCTTTGGTGATCTCCTGATTCCTTTTGACGAAAGGGCACGTCGCGTCCATTAGGGCCAGATTTTTGCACTTGAGTTTATTATAGCACGAAGGGCCCACTCCGTGCGAGCGAATTATTACAGTTTCATCTGTCAAAGTGTCCAGATCGTCCACCGGATGCACGCCTTTTTCAGAAAGCCTTCCGACCACCTGCGGGTTATGAATGATGGGACCGTAGGTAACGGCTTTAATGCCCGAATTTGCCGCATTTTCCGCGATTTTCATGGCTCTTTTCACGCCGTAGCAAAAGCCCATCACTTTCGATTTATAGATTTCCATGATTTTGATTCTCAATTGAAGCGCCCGCTATAGAGCAGGCATTGCACTTGAAATAGAAAAGTTCAATAGCGAGATAAGGTTCGGGGTTCAGGGTTCGCCCAAGGGGCGGCTCGCCCCTTGATTACGTTTGAAAGCCTCGATTGAATGAGAAATGAGAAATGGTGGTGCGGCGCATAAAAATATGGAAGCGCCGCGAAGTATAAATAATGGCAATGCCTTGTGCTGGCATTCCAGTCACTAGTCACCAGTCACTTGAGACTCCTAATCCCTAGCCACTAATCCCTAGTTACTAATCCCTAGCCACCAGTCACTAGTCACTTTTTATAGTCATCCATCAGCTTCCGGATCTCTGCCTTCACGATGTCATTGAGCTCAGCCACCTTCTCATCGGTCGGGCGCTGCTTTTTGACCTCAATCGGCTTTCCGATGAGGACGGCTAAAGGACCATTTTTGCGAGGCAGATCCATCGTGCCAAGGACAGCGATGAGAAATGGTGGTGCGGCGCATAAAAATATGGAAGCGCCGCGAAGTATAAATA
>CAVBQN010000053.1:8234-13306 GCA_963597545.1 Fusicatenibacter saccharivorans | reverse complement strand
TCCCTCCTTCCTCTGGAAGGAGGTGGCGCGTAGCGCCGGAGGTTGGCTTCGCTCTATTTCGCCTTCGGCCAACTCCCTGCCCTTCGGGCGTTCCCCTTCCAAGGGAAGGGGATAGAAGAAGTGTAACAACGCTCATCGTAAGGAAGCGCCGCGGAGTATAGATGGCGGCAATGTCACCTTCGGGCATCGCCCTATATATATTCGCGGCGAAGCCGCCACCACAAGTTTGAAAGCAGGGATGAGTGGCTAGGGATTAGGAGTGACTGGTGGCTAGGGATTAGAAGCAAGCGGTAGTTGAAACAGCGCAATTAGCAAGCTGACCGTTCTGCAGGAGAGATCTCTCGACTTCGCTCGAGATGACGATACGCGCGAAGCGCTATCAAAATTCTGCGGCGCTTCATTATTTTTCGCACCGCACCACCATTTCGCATTTCTCATTTCTCATTCAAGCGAGGCTTTCAAACGGAATCAAAGGGCGACCCGCCCCGCGGGCTAACCCTGAACCGTGAACCCATCAACCTGCACCCTAAATCATTTGACACCCGAGCGGTCTTCGCCGTACAATAGACATACTATAAAGGAGGAATAGCATGTCTGTTGTCAGCCGTTGGCTGCTTTTTTTAGTGGCTTTATGGATCCAGTCCGCCGGGATCGTCTTGGTGGTGAAAAGTTTCCTCGGGACTTCTCCGATTTCCAGTCTGCCCTATGTCATGAGCGAGACATTTCCCTTCACGTTCGGGGAGACGACCTTTGCGGTCAATATGGTCTTCCTTTTGGGACAGATGCTGATATTGAAAAAGAAATTCCCGAAGGTGCAGCTGCTGCAGGCGCCCATGACGATGATTTTTGCTGCCTTCATCGACCTCTGTATGCAGGCTTTCGGAAACATCACGCCGGACGCTTACTGGCAAAAGCTCATCACTCTTTTCCTCGGTGCGTCTATGGTTTCTCTGGGGGTGGCACTTCAGGGCATCGCGGACGTCCTGAAGCTTCCGGGAGAGGGCCTCGTCTATACCGTTTCAGACACCTATCACCTGGACTTCGGCAAGGTCAAGATCGCAAACGATGGGATCCTCGTGACGCTCGCCATCTGTCTCTCCTATGTGCAAATCGGGAGCATCGAGGGCGTCCGTGAAGGCACGCTGATTTCCGTCTTCATCACCGGTATCATCGCCCGCTTCTTCCTTCGCCACCTGAGCGGCTGGGAAGAGGGGAGACGTGTGCTGCGGATCGGGTAGAGGAGGTGTCCTTGTCGTTTTACCTCCTATGTTTAGGGAAACACTGATCAAATAAGTACAATGTCTTAAAACTTGGGTTTGAACGTTGCTGGGAAAAATGTTTGAAGAGAGAGGGAAAAATATAGATATTGAAACGGTTTGTGATCGCTGCTGTTATCGTAAATTCTGCTCAGCTTGTAACCCTAAATTGAAGTATGAAAATGGAAATTCGGGAAAACCTTCAAATAGAGATTGCTATAGGGCACATATTTTAAAACGAATGGTAGAGGGACCATGGAAGCCAAATTCCGAAATATCAGGAAAATAGTTCAGCATTTGAGGCATCCCTATCGACTCTTTTTCTATTTGGCTCTATTAGGCATTATATACATGGGTTTAGATATAGTGGAACCCGTGCTGGCTGGACATATAATGGACGCGCTCTTGTCAAATGAAGTCAAAACAGAAATTTGGCAGCTTGGACTTTTATGGCTTGCTATTTTTATTCTGAAATATGCAGTAAGTTACGAGAAGATGCGGATCGGCTTATTCTCTATGCTCTCTGGAATGGAAAATATACAACTTTCAATTTTTCAGACTATTTTATCAGCACCTTTGGCATTTTTTAACCAGTTTTCTGTTGGCTACCTTATGGCAAGGCAAACTGATGATGTTTTCAACTTAGAAGGAATGATGCCTCATCATTTAGTGGAAGGACTTTTAGCCATTGCAGAATCATTTGTTATTTTATCCTGTATGTTTTATTTAAATGTATGGCTTGGAATTGGTACGGTTCTGCTGAAATGTCTGGATTTGTTCAGTAATTTTTATTTTCCCTTAAAAGAATTATATAAGGAGCATAATGAAGCAAGAGCTATTGCCTCGAGTGAGCTACAGGATGTTTTGAAAAATATTTTGCTTATTAAAGCAGCTGGAAAGGAAAAAGAAGAATGTCAGCGCTTTCAGGAATGCTTGAAACAGTATTATGGTACCTGGAACAAACGGGACGAAATCAATTATATTCGTTCATTGCTCACGCGTATGTCAGAGGATGCCAGCTATATGATTATCATTGTTCTAGGCGGAGTATCGATGTATTACGGAAAGATGACGATAGGGGAAATCACTGCATTCCTGCTGTTTTATAAAAAATTGAGCAGTGCTTTTGTAGGGGCAGTTCCCTTAATACCTTTGTTCAAAATTGGGGAAGGTGCCATGGAGCGAGTCGATGAGTTGAAACGACATATTCCCGAGAGAAAGACATCTGCTGATGAAAAGGGGCAGATGGAGAGTAGAGGAAAAATTGAGCTGCAAAATGTAAAATTCAGCTATAACAATCAGCGTATACTCCAAGGAGTTTCCATGTCATTTAAACCAGGGGAAATCACCGCTATTGTAGGGAAAAGTGGAGCAGGAAAGTCAACTATTATCAAGCTTTTGCTTGGACTTTATCAAGTGGAGGAAGGGAAAATTCTATGGAATGGAAATGATGTAAACCAGATCAACGGACAGTCGATGAAATCTCTAATTTCGTATATCCCACAAGACGCGCCGCTATTTCATAGAACCTTACGTGAAAATATTTTATATGAAGCGCCTGAAAGTGTGAGTGATGAAGATGTTTCTAAAGTGATTGCTCGAACGGGCATTCAGGAAATGCAAAAAAGATTTGAACAAAAAGAGAAGGCTTGGAACTTAGAAACAACGGTGTCTGGAGGTGAACGGCAGCGTATCAATTTAGCCAGGGCCTTGTTGAAGAATGGGAGCATTTATATTTTTGATGAGGCTACATCAGCGTTGGATACAGAAACGGAGAAAATAGTACAACAGACGTTACGAGAATTATCAAGGACCAAAGTAGTTATTATTATTTCGCACCGGCTGTCTTCTGTTAGAAAAGCGGACAAGATTTATGTGCTTGACGAAGGAAGCGTGCAAGAAAATGGCTCTCATGAAGAACTTATGAAAAAGAAAGGGAGATATTACCGTTTATTTGAAGAGCAGTTGAAAAAGAATGACGAAAAGCAGATTACTGGTTGATTATGAAATTGTAGAAATGAGTGGTACGAAATTGGCGATTTTTAAAAATGGTGGAGAAGATGTCTATGTTGTAAATAAAGAAACGGCTTATATCCTGAACTTGCTAAAGAAAGGATTTGGAAATGTTGAGATTGTGAGCGAAATGAATTCTCACTATGGTTTACATCCTGACTTAGCGTGAAATTTGTTGGGGGATTTGCTTATTCGATTGAAGGACAATGAATTGTTTTCAGAATAAGAAGTAAAGCAGAAATATGATCAAGCAAAAAGAGATTCCGAAAAATCGGAATCTCTTTTTGCTTGCGGGAAACTATTTCAATTCGACAGCAGAAGAAATCTTCGCCTCCTTCTCCGCTTCTTCATCCTTGCCTACACAGTAGGAGGCGAAGAGGGAGCCTGACACATTGTGCCAGACGGAGAAAATAGCGCCCGCGATGCCGCCGGCCGCAGTGAAGTACATGAGAGCCAGCGTGGAAGCCAGACCGGAATTCTGCATGCCGACCTCGATGGTCATAGCGCGGGTCTGTGCCTTATTGAGACCGAAGCGGCGGGCGCAGACATAGCCGAGAAGCATGCCGCAGAGGTTATGCAGAATGACGACGGCGAGGATCACAAGGCCGTTGTCAAGGATGGTGCGGCCGGAGAGGGAGACCACGCAGCCGACCGTGATGATGACGACCAGTGCGGAGAACATCGGCATGATCGTATTCACCTTCTTCACCTGACGCGGGAAGAAATAGTTGATGCCGACACCGATGAGCAGTGGCAGGAGCACCATCTTCACGATGGACATCATCATGGACATGAAATCGATATCGACCCAGGCACCGGCGATGAGCCATACCAGAAATGGCGTGACGAACGGCGCCAGGATGGTATTCACCATCGTCATGGATACAGAAAGAGCGACGTCGGCTTTGGCGATGTAGGAAATGACATTCGAAGCCGTGCCGCCGGGGCAGCAGCCGACCAGGACGACGCCGATCGCGATTTCCGGCGGAAGGGCGAAGAGATGGATCAGTGCGAAGGCAGCCGCCGGCATGATGATGAACTGCAGCACCGTGCCGATCGCTACATTCTTCGGCTGCTTGAATACATTCTTGAAATCCCCGGGGGTGAGGCTCATGCCCATGCCGAACATGATGATACCGAGCAGCGTCGGGATCTTCGGGGCGAATGGCTTCATCACTTCCGGCCAGAAAATACTGAAAATGCCGATCAGCACGACGCCGATGGACATGTATTTCGTACAAAAACGAACGATGAGAGAAAGCATTAGTACGGCTCCTTTTCCAAAAGGGTTCAGGGTTCAGGGTTGTGGTGGCGGCTTCGCCGAGATCGATGGCTCAGGTCGCAGCTGTTCTGGCATTCGTTATCTCACATACGACGTTTCTCGCCGCTCAGGATGACGAAACGGGGCGATGCCCGAAGGTCTCTTGATGACAGGTTAGCCCACGGGGCATGCCGTCCCGTGATTGGGAATGACAGAGGGGGAGCGGGTTCAAAGGGTTCAAAGGGCTCAAAGGGCTCAAAGGGCTCAAAGGGGTGGTGCGGCGCATAATCATTGAAAGCGTCGCGGAGTAGTTGAAATTAGCGTAAAATGCGTTCCCCCTTGGAGAAGTAATGCTATTAAGTTAAGGAAATTGTTTAGCGCCGTAATGACTTGCTTCCCCCTTCGGGGGAAGTGCCGAAGGCAATGGGGGCATGCCAGCGGCCATCGAACAATGTTGGATATACCGTAGTGCTGCCCCCTCAGCCCTCCGGGCAGCTCCCCCGATGGGGAGCCAAGAACGTTCTGCCGCTTAACTTAATAGC
>CAVBQN010000053.1:0-8224 GCA_963597545.1 Fusicatenibacter saccharivorans | reverse complement strand
TCGTTCGAAATGGCGTCTCACTGGATTTTCGCGTCGCTTCACTCCTAAAAATCCTGTTCGCTTGCACAAGCCCTACGGGCAGCTCCCCCGATGGGGAGCCAAGAACGTTCTACCGCTTAACTTAATAGCATTACTCGTATGGCGGATGCTCCACTTTCTCACATACGATGTTTTCCATCGTTCCGCATGTGAGGCGCAGCATCCCCATTTTTCATTTCCGATCTCTTATCGATCATAAGTTACCCGCCCAGACGCCAGAGGGAAACGGACGGGATACCGCGATTAGCAGCGAGTGTCGTCCATGCGTCAAGCGTCTCCTCGTCCGCATACCAGACTTCATAGGTGTGTCCGTCTTCCTGATAAGAGAAATGCAGCGCAGCACTCGCCTCATCGCGTTCCGGTTTCACCTGATGCACATCACGAAGGCGCACGGCTTCTGCCGTCGTGATGAAGCGGGGCGTCCCTTTGACCAGCCCAAAGAGACCGGCATCTTTCCACAGGCAGCCGCCATTGGAAAAAGCCACCGCTTTTTTACTCGGAAGGGCTTCCATTTTCCGGATGGTCTTTTCGATGAATGGACCATCTGCCTTGGGACCAGGCCCGCTATGAAGGCCATAGAGATTGTACAGCATCACCACATACTCGGGGCCGACGCTGTAGGGCGCATCCATAGGCATCGAAGGTTCCAGAATGATGCGGATCTTTTTATGCGCGGGAATGGACTCCAGATAAAGAAGCTGCGTGAAATGAGCGAACGCTTCTACGAGCTTCGGATCCTTACCGATGCGTTCATAGTCTATATCGATCCCATCCGCGCCGCACGCTTCCGCTATGGCAAGGATTTCTTTCGCATGTACGCGGCGGGCATGCTCATCCCTCAGCACATGCCGGAGTATGTCTGTATCCTTCTCGGTGCTGTGCCCATTTGATTTCGTGACATCATTCACAAAGGTCAGGTAAAAGGGAATGCCTTCTATTTTTGGCAAATCAGCCGGTACTTTCAGTACCCCCTTCTCATCGAAGGTCACAGCGAAGTAAGAAACACTCCCCCATCGCTCTTTTGTCTTGTCATACGCCTCCCAACCTTTTTCTTTGTCCCAAGAGACCACCCATGCGGACTTTGTCACCGGCAGATGGCTGCCGCTCTTCAGAGGAGCCGCCCCGCATCCGGAAAAAAGCAGGAGGGAAGAGGCGGCTGCCAGAGCAAATATGGCCTGTTTTTTCATCTATATCTCCTTTGGAAAAATGGTTGGTGTGTATTGGCGGGTTCAGGGTTAGCCCTGTGGGCGTGGTGCCCTTTGATTGGGGATGAAAGCTTTGCTCGCCAGTTAGAAGTGAGGAGTTAGGAGTTAGGAGTGAGGAGTTAGGAGTGCTGGTGCGGCGCATAAAAATCAGAAGCGCCGCGAAGTATATATGGGGCGATGCCCTAAAGTGGTATTTAAGTCACTAGTCTCTAGTCACTCGAGGCTCCTAATCCCTAGCCACTAATCCCTAATCCCTGCTTTCAAACTTCAGGGTTCAGGGTTGTGGTGGCGGCTCCGCCGCAATTATAAGAGGCGATGCCCTAAAGTGGTATTTAAGTCACTAGTCACTAGTCACCAGTCGCTGGGGACTCCTAATCCCTAGCTACTAATCCCTAGTCACCAACCACTCATCCCTAGAAATGCTTCAAGAACCACCCGAGGACGGACTCCCATTTCTGGTTCGCATCGAAGCGCCATTTATCGAGGCCGGACAGCTCGGTCGAGTAGATAAGGCTTTCTTTGCCCTCTTTGGCGGATGTGATGATGAGACGCTCGAAGACGCCATCATAGACATCATCGGCCAGATTTCTCTGACTCCATGCCTGGCTGTTCCAGCCGGACCAGAGGCCGACTTCTCTGCCTTTCATCTCCGGTGCTTCGACATGAGCCGCTTCCTTTCCGTCCAGAAGAATAGTCACTTGATTTTCTCTCATGCGGATCTCCAGCTCGCGGTCAAGGCGGGCGTGGAAGCTCTCCGGCGCTTCATATTCGTTCTCTCCATCTTTGACGGTCGAGACCTCTTGGTCCCGTGTCTCTTCCATGCGGGCGGCATAGAGCTTCGCCTTGTCTGTCGTATCTGCATAGCGGGTGAGCGCGGCAAGGACGCCCATCCGCACGCGTTTTTTATCCTCTTCGATGGAAATCGGGGTTTCCCCGTCAAGGACGGAAAGCTTTTCTTCAAAGAGCTTCTTCTCTCCAGCGCCTTCTCTCACCGCGATCACCAGCTTCCCCTGCTCGATACCGGCAGAAAGACAGGAGGTGAAGTCCTTATTCCCACGGAAGAGTACCTTCTGCCCGCCGAAGGAATTGCCCTCGAGACGGACTTTGATGTCTACATCTCCATAGCTGTAGTGATTTTTGAGCCGCATCAGGCCTTCCTTTTCAGGGAGAGAGGTCAGGATGATGCTTTCTTCCTTGTACTCCCCTGCGCCTTTCAGGATTTCCCAGTCCTCTATGCGGGTATCGCCCCGCTTGAAGGTGATATCCTGCTGCTTCGTGTCATACTTGATGCGCATCAGCAGATGATTCACCGGCCAGTATGACTGCGGCTGCATGCGCGTGAGATCGTAGAGCGAGCTGTTTCTCTGGTTGAAGGAGTAGCCCTCGCGATTGAAATTCATCGTAAAGAGCTTGCGGATCCATTTTTCATTTTCGTAGGAAACACTCGCTGCATTGCCGAATTTTCCTGTATTCGCATGCATCAGGACATAGACCTGCGGCACATAGCCCAGATGATCCTGATAGAGCTCCGCGACGCGGCTGTAGTCATAGCCAATGCGCCGCTTCATATGGTCCAGCGTTTCGACCGGGATGCGGTCTTTATCGCGGATGTAGTCCATGAGATAGTGATTGTAGTCACGTCCGAGGTACGGACGCATCATCGCATAAGTCAGGGGATCGATCTCTCCGATGAAATTGTGATAGCGATCGTACACGTTGATGTATTCCAGCCGGTAGCCATTCGTCCCCAGCTCCCAGAAGGTGGAGTCTGTCATGTCTTTCAGGTCAGACGGGCGAAGAAATTTCGGATCCTCGTGGTCAAATTTCTCCGGGTATGTCATCATGACACCCTTGAAATTCAGGTCTTCGATGATATTGTCTGCGAAAATCGCGGTATCGCGCCGCCCATCTTCGAACATCAGGTACAGTGCCTTTTCAGGAAGAGGCTGGCCTTTTTCATAGTACTTCTCGATGTCTTCCTGCGTGATGGTCACGTATCCATTGTCCTTCAAGGCCTTCAGATGCTCGCGGAGCTGCTTCTCCCCGATCAGTGTCGAGGTATCTCCGATGCGGTCGACACCGAAGTACGAAAGCGCGATGAATCCCGTATCGGTTGTAGGACTCACCTGACTCTCGGTATAAGGCTGGTACGTCTTTCCATGGAAAAAGAGAGTATAAAGCAGGTAAAGCACCGCGATGACGAATGCGATTTCCACCAAAGTCCGCGCCCGCTTCACACGGTTCTTATGTCGGGTGTAGGATTCCTCCCCCAGCGTCATGGCCTCTCACCTGCTTTCTTTTCTGCTTTGTGGTGCTTTTCCATTTCCTTCTTCTTTTTCTTCTCGGCCTCCCGCACATCTGCCGGCGTCATGCGCGTGCCCCAGGTATCCTTCCAGAAGGTGAACCATGCGACCGGCATCTGCCAAAGCAGGACCGCTTCATAGTAGAGGCAGAACCAGATCCCAAACACCCATGTGGAGCTTTTCCGGAGGAAGAGCTGCGCCATACTCATCAGCATCGCCATGAGCGCCATGCCGACGAGGAATGTCGTCGGGAAGACACGGTGCATGAGCGGGATGTAGATCAGATTGTAAATCACGACGATCGGCGCCGCGATCGGGACGATCAGCCCGAAGTAGAAGGAGAGCGCCATGAGCGGCTCCTTCTTCCACATATAGCGCGCAGCGATGAGGGACTCGCGCAGCCATGAACGCTTCCAGCGCATCTGCTGTTTCAGGAAAACCTTGTAACTTTTGGGGACGATGGTCTCGCAGATCGCCGTATCCTGATAGGTCGTGCGGTTGTGGCGCAGGATGAAATTCGTGAGACTTCGATCATCGCCAAAGGTCGCCTTGCGCCCCAGAAACTTCTGATGAATCCACGCATCACAATATTTTTCGACCAGATCCTTCCGATAGCAGGAAAGTGGCCCCGAGAGGCAGGTCGCCGCATCGAAGAAGCCTTCCGCCGCCTTCATGATGCGGAACGCGATATAGTAGCGCACTGCCTGCATCTTGGTAAGCGAATTCGTATAGGTATTCGCGACATCCGTCCGTCCGCAGACACCGCCCATTTCCTTATCCTTGAAAGGCTGCACGACATTTCTGACCGCAAAGGGCGAGAGAAAGGAGTCCGAGTCGACGAAGACCAGAAGCTCATGCTTCGCCAGCGAGAGCCCGCGTGCGAGAGCCTCTCGCTTGCCGCCATTCTGCGGCTGCACGAAGCAGGTGAGCCGGTCACGAATGTGCGCCTCAGGATCATCCTCATCCAGCTTTCGGATGAGCTCTTCCACCCTCTCCACGGAGCGGTCTGTCGAGCAGTCATCCACCACGATGACCTGCAGCTTCTCCGGCGGATAGTCCTGATTCATACAGGAAAGCACTGTCCGCTGGATCCACGTCTCTTCATTGAAACACGGGACAATGATCGAGACACCCGGCGTGAAATGGATATCCACAGGAACCGGTTTATAGAAGATGGCGAAGAAATAGCGCGTAAGCAGAAATCCTGCCGTAATAATGCTATATAAATAAAGAAACTTATTGAAGCGGAAATAAATAACCGACTCCGAGCGCATGAGAAGGATCACAAGCGAGATACAGAGCAAAAGAAATGCAGAGACCGCGATGAGGTACTTCCCCCGCTTCGACTGGTAGTACTGGACGAGTGACTTTTTGAAATGAAGTCCCAGCGCAAGATGTCCCTCTTTGTCAAAGGAACGAACGATCTCCGCAGAAAGACCTTTCACCTTCATCTCATAGCCTTCCGGCATATCTCCGGGACGGATCTCGAAAGACAGCTTGCCCTCTTTTGGCATGTCTGTCACCGCGCTCTCTTCGTCAGCGATAAAGAGCATCCCCGTCGAGGAAATATCCATACATGTCCCGCGAAGCACCCTCTTCTTTCCTTCCGCTGTATAGGTAAGACGTACAGGGATCTTCACCTTGAAGCGACGGCCCGCCTCGGCACTCTCGATGTATTTCTCATAGTCCTGATCCCGCCGGATCTTATCTCTTTCACTCGCCTGACGGCGATCCGCATTCGTCCGCCGTCCTGTGACATCTGGCACATAGGGAAGAAGACGCCTGTCCTCCTTTAGTTCCTGCAGTCTGTCATCTGTACTCATGGGTATTCTCCAATCTATGAAGAGGGATGAAAAATAGGTTTAAAAGGTTCTATGGGTTCATCGGGGAAGGTGCGGCGCATAAAAATATGGAAGCGCCGCAGAGCACAATTAGTGGCGATGCCCCAAAGTCTACAGGTAGCAAGTTTCCCATTTTAAACTTCCAAACATTGCCCACCTGACCGCTAATGACAAAGATTTCTCGCTTCGCTCGAAATGACGATACGGGAGAATCCGATATCACCTAGTCTCCTAGTCTCCTAGTCTCCTAGTCACTAGTCACCAGCAACGCTTATACCTTCCAAGCCTTTCAGCTCATACCCTTCCTCTTTCAATGCATCAATGAGCCAAGAGACCTCCTCCGCCATATCATGAGGCACCGGCCGATCTATGAAGTCGCTATCCTTGATGGTCGGTTTCTTATCGATGGCGGGCTTCTCATCATAGGCTCCCTGCTCTTTCACCTTGATATCGAGCGGGCGATTCACTTCGAAGGCGATGATGCTGCCGGGCTTTAATTTCTTCACGATCTCCCTGGCATCGGATGCGCTCTTGAGCTGTCCTCTTCGAATGGTGATGCTGCTCTCCACCGCATACTTCACCCCGCACGCGCCGAGGACTTTCAGCAGGTCATCGGTATACTTCGTATTCGGTGCTTTGAAATAAAGAGGCGTACTGCCTTCCATGAGATGAATGGCTTTCTGCGTCTTGGCCACCGAAGCAATGGCCGCCTCCGGCTTCATCGTTTCAAATTTCGGCCGTCCCAGCCATGTATAATTCCCGATGAGAGCGCCTTTCTTATGCAGCACCTTCATCCCCTGCTCTTCATCAAGCACATTCTGCCCTTCTGCAAAGAAAGCGGCTTCGCTTTTTTCTTTTTCCAGAAGGTCTGTCAGCTTCTCGGCCATCGGTCGATCCGGCAGTCCCGAGAAGAAGAGGTACATCCTTTTCTCCTCCCCGCCCGGCGGTTTCAGAATCTTCGCCTTCGGGCAGCTATCCTTCTGATACAGCGTCAGTGCATCCCTGATCTCGCGATCGGCAGAAAAACCGCTGGATAAGTCCGTCACATACGCCTCGCTCTCAGCGGAAGAAGCCAGGAAGCGGTGCAGCCCGTAGCCGCCCCCGCCGATCACGGCAGCAGCCAGGACTAAGATGGCAATGGTTTTGATACGCATAATTTCCTCGATGGTAAAATGACAGGTGCAGGGTGAGCCTCTGGGGCGTGCTGCCCTTTGCTTTCGGCTGAAAGCCTCGCTTGTATGAGAAATTAGAAATACGAAATGAGAAAGATTTCTCGCTTCGCTCGAAATGACGATACGGAAGTCTAGTCAGCAGTCACTAGTCACCAGTCACTAGTCACCAGTCACTAGTCACCAGTCACTAGTCACTAGCCACTAGCCACTAGTCACTAGCCACCAGTCACCAGTCACTTCTTACCCTTTATAAATTCCAATAGGCAAGCCCCTCGCCCCTGATTTCCTTCGGGTCATAGATGCTCTTCACATCAAAGAGGAGCGGCGTCTCTTCCTCCGGACAGGATACAAAGAGCGAGCGAACTTCAGCCGGTGAGAGCGCTTTGAATTCTTTATGTGCGACAAGGACAGCGATGACATCCGCATCCTTGACAGCAGAGAGCGGCATAAGCGGCACATGATACAGACGCTCAAAGTCCGCCTGGTCTGCCGCCGGATCGACAGCGATGGGGTCAAAGCCCATATCCTTGAGGTCATGGAAAATATCGACAGCCCGGGAATTTCTGACATCCGGACAATCCTCCTTGAAGGTCATGCCCAGAAGATAAATTTTCGCATGTCGCGTATCTACATGGTTTCGGATCATTTCCTTTACCATCTGCTTCACCACATAGCCCGACATGCTGTCATTGATGCGGCGTCCCGCGCCGATGATCTTGGAGTGATAGCCCAGTTTCTCTGCCTGATAAATGAAATAATACGGATCGACACCGATGCAGTGGCCACCGACGAGCCCCGGGCGGAAACCGAGCGCATTCCACTTCGTATTCATCGCCTCGAGCACTTCATTCGTATCGATATGCATCAGATGGAAGGCGATCGCAAGCTCATTCATGAAGGCGATATTGATATCACGCTGTGCATTCTCCACGAGCTTTGCCGCTTCTGCGACCAGGATCGAAGAAACGGGATAAACGCCCGCTTCGATGATGGTGCCGTAGACGGATTTCACTGTCTCCAGCGTCTCTTCATTCATCCCGGAAACGATTTTGACAATGCTCGTGAGGGTATGTACCTTATCGCCCGGATTGATACGCTCCGGCGAGTAGCCGATCTGGAAATCTGCTCCCAGCGTCATTCCCGATTCCTTTTCAAGGATCGGAGCGCAGATATTCTCTGTCACCCCCGGATAGACCGTCGACTCATAGACGATGACTGCGCCTTTTTTCATATGCGCTCCCACGATGCGGGAAGCCGACTCGACCGGCGAAAGATCCGGTGTCTTATCCTGATTCACCGGTGTCGGCACAGCGACTACGATGAAGTCGCCCTCGGAAATCTTCTGAGGGTCATTCGTGAATACGACCGTGCTCTCTTTGACCGTTTCATGACCAAGCTCATTCGTCGGATCGATGCCTTTCTGGTAGAGCGCGATCTTCTCCTCGGACAGATCATAGCCGATGACGCGGAAATGCTTCGAAAAAGCATGCGCCAGCGGAAGGCCGACGTAGCCCAGGCCGACGACGACAATAGTATGAATGTTCTTCATGATATGCTTTCCTTTTCTCAAGAGTCGATATTTGAAAACAGGGATGAGGAGCTCGCCTCAAGTGACTGGTGACTAGTGACTGGTGACTAGTGACTGGTGACTAGTGACTGGTGAC
>CAVBQN010000052.1:0-13444 GCA_963597545.1 Fusicatenibacter saccharivorans | reverse complement strand
GCACCTTCCCCTAGAGGGGAAGGCTGCGATACGAGAATACCATCTTCTAAAAAAAAGGCGGCGAAGCCGCCACCTGAACCTTGAACCTTGAACCAAATGAAAGCAAAGTAAAAAGGAGCTGTGAAGAAATGAGGATTCATTTTTTCACAACTCCTTTGTGTGCCAAAAGTGATGAGCTCAGTCTAGCAAAAACTGTTCGAATACAAAATTCCCGAGAGCGGCGCCGTGGTAGGTCAGGAAGAGATGACCGGCCTCTTCTTTGAGAAGTTTCCGCTCTTTCAGCATCTTGACGGCGTCTCCATACCAGTGCGTGATGTCCGCTCCATATCTTTTCCGGAAACCATCCAGCGGGATGCCTTCTTTCATGCGGAGGTGGAGGAAGCAGTATTCTTCCATTTCGTCTGTATCCGAGAGCGTTTCCACTTCCTGCTTAGGCGGATGGCCGGTGAGGAGTTCTTTTTCATAGAGGCGCACGCCAGGGGTGTTCTCTGTGCGTGTGCGTCCGATGCGGGAGCAGGCGGCGGGGCCAAGGCCGAGGTAGTCAGAAAGTTCCCAGTATTTTTGATTATGCCGCGAGCGATAGCCTTTTCTGGCAAAGCTGGAGATCTCATAGCGCTCAAAGCCATAGGCGGGGAGGATGCGGCACATGGCTTGATACATGGCCCAGCTTTCTTCTTCGTTGGGGCGAGCGAGCTGGCCCCTCTCGGCGAGCTGCGCCATGCGCGTACCGTCTTCGAGAATGAGACTATAAATGGACATGTGATTCACGGGAAGATGGACCGCCCAGCGAAGGCTCGCTTCGAAGTCTTTGACGGTCTGGCCTGGGAGCTCGTACATGAGGTCGAGGCTGAGATTATGAAAGCCCATCCGATACGCACGCTTCACGGCTGTTTCTGCTTCTTTGGCGGTGTGCCGGCGGCCGATGGCAGAAAGCAGGTGATCGTGCTTTTCCTGGACGCCGATGGAAATGCGGTTCACGCCGGCGCGCATGGCATTCTTGAGATAGTCCTCACTCATATCGCAGGGATTCATCTCCATGGTGATCTCTGCCGTGTCAGAAATGCGGAAATGCTGAGAGAGCGTCTTCATCAGTCTTGTGAGCTGCGCTTCGGAGAGTGAAGAGGGTGTGCCGCCACCCAGATAGACGGTATCACAGAGGCGATCCTCAAAGTCCGGGCTTTTGAGATCCATTTCCTTTGTCAGTGCATCAATGTAGCGGTCGGTGGGCTTCCGTCCAATCGAATAGAAGCCGCAGTAATCACAGCAGCTTCTGCAAAAAGGAATATGAATATAGAGTCCTAGACTAGTCATCTTTCAATACCGCCATAAAGGCTTCCTGCGGGATCTCTACGCTGCCGACCTGCTTCATGCGCTTCTTGCCTTCCTTCTGCTTTTCGAGCAGTTTTTTCTTACGGGAGACGTCGCCGCCATAGCACTTAGCGAGGACGTCCTTCTTATAGGCTTTGATGGTCTCTCGGGCGATGATCTTGCTCCCGACAGCCGCCTGGATCGGCACCTCGAACTGCTGACGCGGGATGATGTCTTTCAGTTTCTGCGCGAGAGTGCGGCCGCGGGCTGCGGCATTGCTTCGGTGGACGATGATGGAGAGGGCATCGATAAGATCGCCATTCAGAAGGATGTCGAGCTTCACGGCGTCGGTCTTCTGGTAGCCGGAGAGCTGGTAGTCGAGGGAGGCATAGCCCTTGGTGGAGGATTTCAGCTTATCGAAGAAGTCGAAAATGATCTCCGAGAGTGGGATGGTATAGGAAAGGTCGACACGTGTCTCATCGAGGTAGGTCATCGTCTGGAAGACGCCGCGGCGATTCTGCACAAGCTCCATGACATTCCCTACCATATCGGAGGGGACGAGGATCTCTACCTTTGCGACCGGTTCTTCGATATGCTCGATCTTGGTCATAGGAGGGAGCTCCGCCGGATTGTCCACAGGTACCATCGTGCCGTCGGTCTTGTAGACATGATAAATAACCGAAGGCGCGGTGGTGATGAGCTTCAGGTGGTACTCACGCTCGAGGCGTTCCTGCACGACGTCCATGTGAAGCAGTCCCAGGAAGCCGCAGCGGAAGCCGAAGCCCAGTGCCTGAGAGGTTTCCGGCACGTATTCGAGCGCCGCATCATTCAGCTGCAGCTTTTCAAGAGCCACTTTCAGGTTGTCATAGTCCTTGCTCTCGATCGGGTAGAGACCGCAGAAAACCATCGGGAGTGCCTTGCGGTAGCCCGGCAGTGCTTCGCTGGCGCCGCCCTCTTCGGTCGTGATGGTATCCCCTACCTCGCAGTCGGAGACATTCTTGATGCTGGCTGCCACGTAGCCGACCGAGCCGCAGGTGAGGACGTCGCAGGGCTTCGGGAAGGGCGAGAAATAGCCGACTTCCGTCACGGTATAAACCTTGCCGGAGGCCATCATGCGGATATTCATCCCCGCACGGATCTCCCCATCCTTCACACGGACATAGGCGATCGCACCCTTGTAGGAGTCGAAAATAGAGTCGAAAATGAGGCAGCGCAGCGGCGCTTTCGAATGGTCTTCCGGCGGCGGCACCTGCTCGACGATACGCTTCAAGACTTCTTCGACATTCTGCCCGGTCTTGGCGGAGACGGGGATCGCCTCCGACATGTCAAGGCCGATGACATTCTCGACTTCCGTCTTCACGCGCTCCACGTCTGCGCTCGGGAGGTCGACTTTGTTGATGACAGGGATGATCTCCAGATCATGGTCGAGCGCGAGGTATACATTGGCAAGCGTCTGCGCCTGTACGCCCTGCGTCGCATCGATGATGAGGATCGCACCTTCGCAGGCAGAAAGGGAACGCGAGACTTCATAGTTGAAATCGACATGCCCTGGGGTATCGATGAGGTTCAGCTCGTAGGTTTCGCCGTCCTCATACGTGTAGTTCAGGCGCACCGACTGTTCCTTGATGGTGATGCCGCGCTCACGCTCCAGCTCCATCGTGTCTAAGATCTGCGCCTCCATGTCGCGCTTCTGCACAGTCCCGGTGATCTCGATCAGGCGGTCCGCCAGTGTGGACTTGCCGTGGTCAATGTGGGCGATGATGGAAAAATTTCTGATGTGCTCTGTATCCATGGGTTCTCCTTAGTTTTTGGGAAAGTAGGCGGTGGATGTCATTCGTAGAAATCGCCCCCGCCCCGTAGACGTGACATATACGTAGTTATCGGTATTATTATATCATATGAAGGAAGCGCACCCTACCGTGAATTTTTATGTTTCCCGGCGCTTGCAAGCACGTATACACGTGCTATAATATAAATAGAGGAAAGAGGTACCGCTATGCCGACCATGAAGCCAAAAGATCTGATTCGATTACTTGAGAAAGATGGCTGGGAATATGTGCCGTCCAATGGCGGTAGCCACCAGAAATATAAAAAGGGCACTCAAACGATCACCATTCCCTACCACAATAAGGATTTGCCAACAGGACTTTTCATGAAAATCATGAAGGTTACAGGTCTAAAAAAGTAAAGGAGCTGATAGTCATGAAACTGACCTATCCTATGATCATCCACAATGATTCGGACGGTATATGGGCGGAATTTCCCGACCTCCCAGGTTGCTTCACCGATGGAGATAATTTGACGGAACTTATGGAGAATGCTTCTGACGCAATCCGCTGCCATCTGACCGATTACGTGAAAGAAGAAATCAAAATTCCTGCTGCGTCCCGCTTAGAGAATGTCCATCTTACAGAGCCAAACACGTGTCTCGCTTTGGCAACGGCAGACTTTGACGCGAACCAGTTCAGCCGCTCTGTCAAGAAGACACTCACCATCCCCGCATGGCTAAACGATAAGGCTTTGACCGCCCATGTGAATTTCAGTCAGGTACTGCAAGACGCACTGATGAGAAAGCTGAATATCATCTGACACCATCAAAAAAAGAGCGCTTAGGCGCTCTTTTTTCATGGTGTAATGCGAAGGCAACCTCTGCCTTTCGAGCCCCACCTTCCTAAAGAGAGGCGTGTTGGATTACTTTAGGAAAACGCTGATTCTGCGATTGAATCAGCGTTTTCCCCAGATCCTTCGGCTCAGTTCTCACTGTTCTACCTTTATATTTTTAAACATCCGACATTTCACTCCGCTCAGGATGACGCGCGAACGCCAGTTTCTTATTTTTAATTCCTAGTCACAAGCTATCAGTCACCAGTCCGCCAGCCACACTACAATCCCAGCTTCACACGTCCATAGATGACGAAAGCGGTAAGGAGAACCGTCAGTGCCATGACAGCAAAGTCTTTTCCTTTCGGTGCGACGCTTTCCATGAAGGTACGCTTCGAGCCGCCGAAGCCGCGGAGCTCGAGTGAGAGTGCCATGGTCTCGCTGCGTCCGAGCGAACGGAGCATGAGCGGGCGGACGATGGACATGTAGCGCTTCACCTGCTTGAAAAAATTCCCTTTCACTGCCAGACCGCGGCAGGCCTGTGCTTCGGAGACCGCTTTGTTTTCTTCGATAAAGTCCGGGATGAAGCGAAGCCCCGCCGTGAACATGAAGGCGTATTCGTACGGCACTTTCAGCTGGCGCACCATGGAAGCGGTGAGGTCCTGCAGCTTCACTGTCCCAAGAAGGTAGATGAAAATGATCGTCATCCCCAGCATACGCAGAGCCGCGACATTACATTCCTTCACACTCCCGCCGCCGATGTACTCGATCACTCCCAGCATGGCCGCAAAGATGACAAGAGCAAGGAGGGCTTTCAGATTCTTGATGAGTTCGCCGGACACGAGGAGGATCAGAAGCTCAAGGGCGCAAAGGGCGGCAAGGCTCGTCGGCTCGGAGAGGACGATCGCCCAGATGGCCGTCCCGAAGGTGAGAAGGATTTTGGTCAAAGGTACCAGATTTCTCATTCGATTTTTCCTCCTTTCAGTTCATAAAATGCACGGCAGAACGCATTCATATCCTTGCAGTAGGGACTGCCGGGGAGCTTGCGTCCCAGACGGACGGCCGGCGGATAGGCAAGTCCCCAGTCTTCCGGACGGTTCTCCGCAGAGAAAAGCTCAGAGGGATGACCGTCGAAAGCGATCTCATGCTCTGCGATGACGATGACGCGGGTGCAGTCTTTCGCGACGATATCCATGTCATGGGTGACAAGGATGATGGTGATGCCCTTCTCCTGCAGACTTTCCATGAGTTTCATCAGGCGCTGTTTTTCTCGTCCGTCCTGTCCGCTCGTCGGTTCATCGAGCACGAGATATTCGGTATTCATCGCAAGTGCCGAGGCGATGGCGACTCGCTGCTGGTCTCCGCGAGACAGGATGCGCGGATACTCCTCAGCAAGGGCTTCGGTGTCGGTATCCTGCATGGCGCGCGCTACAGCTTCCTCGAGCTCCGCACCGCGTTTCCCCTGCTGATAGGGACCGAAGGCGATCTCCTCTCGGACCGTCGGCATGAACATCTGCCGATCCGGCTGCTGGAAGACGTAGCCGATAAAGCGGCTGCGCTCAGATGGTTCTTCGCGAGTCACATCTTTCCCATGATAGAGGATCTGCCCCGAGGCTGCTTTCTCAAGTCCCGTCAGGAGACGGGTCACAGTCGTCTTACCGCAGCCGTTTCGCCCTGTGATGGCGACGAATTCTCCCTTGTCAAAGGAGAGGGAAATGTCTTTCAATACGTCCGGCAGCCCCTCCGCATAGCGGAAGGTCACATGAGACAGCTCAAGCATCTTTCTCTCCTCCTTTCGCAAAGGAATGAATGACCGAGGTTTCTGCATCAGCCAGATTCAGGAATGGCTTCTCGAAGGTCATCCCCACCTGCTCGAGTTCGAGCTGTGCCTTGTACATATCCGGGATGGCTTCTTCATAAATATGTTCGGTATACATGCGGCGCATCACTTCTTCCGGCGTGCCGCTTACGATGATTTCGCCATGATTCATGAGGACGAATTTCTTCGCATAGGGGAGCGCGGCTTCGAGATGGTGCTCTGCCACGATGACAGTGAGACCTTCCTTCTCGTTCAGCTCGCCGACCATTTCATAGAATTCGCGGATGCCTTCCGGATCGAGTGCGGATGTCGGTTCATCGAAGACCAGTACGTCCGGCTCTTCGGCAAGGACGGCTGCGACGACGAGGCGCTGGCACTGACCGCCGGAGAGAGTCGTCACCTTGCGGTCCTCAAGACCTTCGAGATGGACTTTCGCAAGTGCTTCTTTCGAGCGGCGACGGATCTCTTCCGGTGGGAAACCATGGTTTTCAAGCGTAAATGCCATTTCCTCGCCCACCGTCAGCGTGACGATCTGCGCCTTGTAGTCGGAAAGGATGACACCGATGGAGGATGCCAGGTCTGCGATATTGTGCTGTGTCACGGCTTTGCCATCCGTGAAGACCATGCCTTGCATCATACCGCCGTAGTAGTGCGGGATCGCGCCTGCCATCGACATGAGGAGCGTGGTCTTCCCTGCCCCGTTCGGCCCCGTCACGATGACGAAGTCCCCCTTGCGCACCGCAAGAGACACATCTTTCAATGCTGGCTCTTTGGCAAAAGGATAGGTGTAGGTCAGATGCTCTACGCTGATGACACCTTCTTCGGACTGCCTAAGAGACAGACCGGAATGGTCACTGTCTACGGTATCTGACTCAGCCATATAGTGCATGGACTTGAAGAGACGCAGCGCCGGGAAGTAGAGGAATGGCGTGATGATCCCATTGCCTACGCCGACCAGGGCCACCATCGGGAGCATTCCGTAGAGATATACCTTCATCGGGATCCCCATGACGAGCGTCAGGATGGAAACAAAGGTGAAGCCGGAGACGATCGTCGTCACGAAGCCTGCGATGGCAGGACGGAGGGAAAATTTCCCGATCCTGATCGGCGGTACGCTGTGTGCGAAGAAACCTGCCACATAGGCACCGAAGAATTCCGAAGCAAAGTCGCCATACGGAAAAGCCGACTTACTGGTGAAGACTTCCATCAGCGCTGCGACCATGCAGATGCCGAGGCACTGCTTGTATGTCGGCTTCGTCAGAAGGATCGCTACCACATAGGTCGCGATCATCCAGTTCGGCGTGAATCCTGCCACCGATGGCGAGACCAGATGCAGCAACATCCCGATCGCCAGCATCAGTGTGGAAATCGTCAGCCAGCGGAAACGCCCGCCCCGCGCCTTGACAAAGACAAGCTTCGATACATCTTTCACTTGTTCCATTTCATATCCCCCTTTACAGGATCGTATTCATCCAATAAAAAATCCTTTCATTCCTCTGCTTTCCAGCAAAGGGACGAAAGGATCACTTTCCGCGGTACCACCCTACTTGACACAAGGTCCAGCTCATCATCGGTAACGGCGATCTCCGGCAGCTCCTACCCCTTTCGGCTCAGGCTGCGCCTCCCAGGCCCATTCACATAGCTGTCGCACCGGACTTGCACTCTCCGCCGGCTCCCTGAAGCGCCATCACTATCCTACTCTTCCTGTTCCAAGGCTTTCTTTGTTTCACTTACTATAGCACGAGGACGTAGCAGTGTCAAATCGTTTTTGGGAAATGGGGAGAGTAGACTGGTCACTTGTGATTTGTGACTGGTGACTGGTAGCTGGGGATTAGTGGCTAGGGATTAGGGGTGCGATACGAGAAAACCGCTGGTTTCAAACCTCCGCGGCGCTTCTATATTTTTATGCGCTGCACCACAGCCTTGAACCTTGAACCCTGAATCCTGAAGTTTGAAAGCAGGGATGCGTGGCTAGCCAAGTGACTGGTGCCTAGTGACTTGTAACTTGAATACTACCTTCGGGCATCGCCCTGTATATATTTGCGGCGAAGCCGCCACCTTCATTCCTCATTCCTCATTCCTCATTCCTAATTTCTAATTTCTAATTCATAATAGTTATCCTCTTCCGCTCGCCTTGTCCAGATCCGCTGCTTTCCGGATATCCGCTTCTATGCCATCTCTTCGCTCGAGGAGCTTCTCCAGATTCTTCCGCTTCGATCGCTCGATGTACTGATGCGCGATCGCATCCGGGAGAGTTGCACCAAGAGAGAGCCCCAGGATGATAAGCATCGCCTCGACACCTGTTTTGAAAGCCGTCAGCAGCTCGATCAGATCGATCTGTCCGATATCAATGATGGCAAACAGGAAACGATAGAGCAGCACGCCCGGGATCAGCGGAATGATCGCCGGTATCGTGACCACAAAGACAGGGGCATGGAAGTAGCGGGAGAGCGCAAAATAGAAGACGGAGAGCAGCGCGGCTCCGAGGAAGGAGGCACTCGCCATCCCCATATGGAAGGAGACCATCAGAATATTTCTCGTATCCACCGTGAGGACGGCCCCGAGGCAGGCTGCGATGATATAGCGCCTTGGCACATTGAACATGATAGAAAACCCCAATGCTGCCATAGCGGCTGCCAGTGCCTGCATGATGTACAAATGCTCCGGCGCGATCGGTACTTCGGTGAAGCTGGGGACATTCGTCAGACTGACAGCGCCTGCGATCCCAAAGGTCATCGCCAGCATGATGAGGACCGTGTGCGTGAATCGCGTCATCCCGGATGTCAAGTAGCTGTTCAGAAAATCATCGACCCCATTGATGAGCGGTACGCCGGGGATCAAGGTGAGCGCCGAGGCCACCACAGGGAGAAACGGATTCGTCGCCCCGGGAAGATACATCGTCCCATAGGCCGTGAGCGTCGCAAAGAACGCGGAGATGGCAATGGTGACATACCCATTCACCTCAAGACGGTTGCAGCCATACTTCACCAGCGCTCCCACCATCGCCGCCAGCATGGTGAAGAGCGCATCGACAGCATGACCGCCGAAAATCAGACAGAATGCCGCTGATGCCAGTCCGATGGCCAGAATGACCATCCACTCCGGATAAATGCGATTTCTAAAATTCTGCCTGATATAATTCAGGCGAAGGCGGAAATTATCATAGGATTCGTTTTTATACAGTGCTTCCCAGCTGGCCTCACTCGTCTGCAGAAGAGCCGTCATATTGATGCCATGGCGGTAGCATTTGCGGAACATCGTATATGCCTTTTCCCCATCATCGACATTGATCATGATGGTAGAGTATGTGATATGGATCTGTACATCTTCCCAATAAATACCAAGGCAAGCCGCCGTGCGGAGCATGTCACGCACGATGCGCTTGCTCCCCGCACCGCTCTCCATCATGAGCTGCCCCGTATCCAGGATGAGCTTCATCTTGCTTCGGATAGAAAGAGAAGAATTGGATATTTTCATAGTAAAACCTCTTATATAAATCAAAAGCTTTTATTTAAATTCTAATGCTCATATGAAAAAAAGCAAGAGAAGAAGGACAAAAAGAGGAAAACCCGAGGCAAGACGCTTTTTCAATGCCGTCTCCTTCATTTGACACTCCCCCGCTCATATGCTATAGTTACATACAATTACACAGTGGCAATGAAGAGAAGAGTACGCAGAGACGGCATTGAAAGAGAGCTTCGGATGGTGAAAAGAAGCATTGAGATATCTGCAGAAGATGGACTCCGAGCCAGGAAGGCTGAATCATGAAGCATCCCGGGGACGCCCGATACAGCGCGAGGGTATCAAGGCTTTGCCGGCGTACCTGTGAAGACCCGTGCAGTGATGCATGAGTGAAATTGGGTGGTACCACGAATCTTTCGTCCCTTGGGGATGAAGGATTTTTTTATTGCTTTTTCCGTTTTTCATGTTTCCAAAGGAGACCCTATGCCACTATTTAACGGAACATTGTTCCAGATCGACCAGAAAGAAATGATGCGCTATGCGGGACTGTCTCCGAAGGTGAAAGAATTTCCGCAGGACGCCATCGACAGCGCCATCAGGGAAGCGCTTGCCCTCGCCGAGCCGAGAGGCATCTGGCAGATCCTCCCCTACGACCCGGAAAACGGGACGATCGGCGGAGCGCATCCGCTGACCCTCACCGGCCGCTCGATCTTGAGGCACCTTTCCCATGCCTGGTCTGTCGGCGTGCTCGCTGTCACGGTGGGCGAAGAAATCGAGAAGGCATCCGATGAGCATTTTAAGAACGGCGAGTATCTGCAGGGGCTTCTCCTCGATGCCGCCGCGACCGCTGCCGTCGAGCACCTCGCTGATCAGGTCGATGCCCTGATCCAAAGAGAAGCCGCGCGAAGCGGACAGCATACAGTCTGGCGCTTCTCCCCCGGCTACGGAGACTGGCCCGTCACGCAGCAGCCTGATTTCTGCCGCGCGATCGGTGCAGAAACGATCGGTATCCATGTGACCGACCACGCCATGCTTTTCCCGAGGAAGTCCGTCTCTGCCATCATCGGCATCTCTCAATGCAGCGCCCGCCCCGCTCCGGCGAAATGCCGGGCGTGCGGACTCATGAGCTGTCCATTTCGGAATCTATAATATAGGTGACTGGGAGACATCAGACTCTCTCGTATCGTCATTTTTTGCGCCCTACGAACCGCGAATCCCAATCCCTAGCCACTTCTTTCCCCCCTACGCTATAATAATGAAATATATAATACAATAATAAAAAGGAGAACCACTATGATCTTTTTTGATGGCGGCATGGGTACCATGCTGCAGCGCTACGGCCTCTCGACAGGAGACTGCCCAGACTACTACAATATCACCCACCCGGACATTGTACAGCGCATCCATAAGGAATACGCAGACGCCGGAAGCAACTATATCACGACGAATACCTTCGGCACCTCCCCCATCAAGCTCGCAGACTATGATCTTGCGGATAAGGTAGAGGCCATCTGTGAAGCCGCTGTGCGAAATGTGCGTACAGCCTGCGGAAATCGTGTAAAGATCGCCGGTGATATGGGTCCGACAGGGAAATTTCTCTCCCCCTTGGGCGATCTTTCCTTCGATGAGACCTGCGAGAACTACTACCGTCTGGCAAAAGCCCTTGCCAATGCGGGAGCAGACTCGCTCATCATCGAGACCATCATCGACATTCAGGAAATGAAGGCCGCCCTCATCGCTGCCAAGACGGCCTGCGACCTTCCCGTCATCTGCCAGATGACCTATGCAGAAGACGGCCGCACCATCACCGGCACCGACCCGAAAGCCGCTGTCATCCTCCTGGATGCCATGGGCGCAGACGTCATCGGTGCGAACTGCTCCGTCGGCCCGGAAAAGCTGCTGGAAGCCGCGAGGCAGATGGTCCCTTACACGAATAAGCCCATCATCATCCAGCCGAATGCCGGCATGCCGGTGCTGGAAAATGGGGATACCCATTTCCCACTCACGCCGAAAGACTTCGGCAGCTGGGCACCGGAATTTGCCAAGGCCGGCGTATCCTTCCTCGGCGGCTGCTGCGGCACGACGCCGGATCATATCCGTGAAGAAGTCCTCGCCCTCAGCGATGTGACGATCTCTCCGAAAGAAAAGATCCCGCCCTTCACGGCACTCACCTCGCGGACACAGACCGTCTTCATCGGCGATGACTATGCCCCCGTCAAGATCGGCGAACGCATCAATCCGACCGGCCGCAAGAAAATGAGAGAAGACCTGAAGGCAGGCAGCTTCACCTCTGTCAAGAAAGAAGCCCTCGCGGAAGTCGATGCGGGCGCTGACATCCTCGACGTGAATATGGGCGTCCCCGGGGTAGACCAGGTCGCTCTCATGGAGACGGCGATCTCCCAGCTCTCCATGCTCTGCCCCGTCCCCTTCTCCATCGACAGCACCGACCCGAAGGTCCTTGAAAAAGCCCTGAAGCTGTATCCGGGCCGCCCGCTCATCAATTCAGCCAATGCAGAGAATGAAGAACGCTTAGACGCGATGCTCCGTCTTGCCAAGACCTACGGCGCCGCTCTCCTGCTCCTTCCGATCGAGAAGGGAAATCTGCCGGAGACCGCTGAAGAACGCGTCCGCATCATTCGCTATCTCGAGGAAAAAGCCCTCGCTGCCGGACTCCGCAAAGAAGACCTTCTCCTTGACCCGCTCGTCCTCACCGTCGGCTCCGGAGACAAAGGCGCGAGCGAGACCCTGCGTACCATCAAGCTGTACAAAAAAGAATTCGGCTTCCCCTGCGTCATGGGGACGAGCAATGTTTCCTTCGGCCTCCCCTGCCGCCCACGCATCAATGCAGCCTTCCTCACCATGGCACTCGCCTGCGGCATGAATGCCCCCATCGTGAATCCGCTCGATCAGGGCGTGAAGGATGCCTTCACCAATGCAAAGCTGCTCCTCGGCTTTGACAAAGGCGCCCTGCACTTCATCCAGGAAGCACAGGATGCCCCGGCCGCGTCAGCCACGGCTCTGCCTGTGCAAAACCTCCCGCCGCTTGCCCAGGTAAAGGCCGCTGTGAAACAGGGGGAAAAGGAAGAAGCTGCGAGTGCGGTAAAGCGTGCCATCGAAGCCGGGCTCTCATCGGAAGAGATCATCCAGAGCGGCCTCACCGCTGCCATGACCGAGATCGGTGACGGATACGGCTCCGGGAAAGTCTTCCTCCCGCAGGTCATGATGAGCGCCGAAGCCATGCAGGCCGCCTTCAAGGTCATCAAAGAAATGCTCCCCGAAGCCGCCACGGCTGCCAAAGGTACACTGATCCTTGGCACCGTGCAGGGCGACATCCACGACCTCGGCAAGAATATCGTCTCAGCCCTTCTTGAAAACAGCGGCTACCGCGTCATCGACCTCGGCAAGGACGTCGCCCCCGAAGTCTTCCTCTCCGCCATCGAAGAACACCACGCGGATCTCGTCGGCCTCTGCTCCCTCATGACCACCACCCTTCCGGAGCTCGAAAAGACCGTTTCCCTCGTCAAAGAGAAATGCCCCGCCGTCTCCATCCTGACAGGAGGCGCCGTCGTCACGAAAGACTACGCCGCCTCCATCGGCGCTGATGCCTACTGCAAAGACGGCATCGCTGCCATCAAAGAAGCCGATCGGATGATGGAGAAATAGTCGGAGGGTCAGCCCGTGGAGCGTGCCGTCCCATGATCGTGTATGAAAGCCTCGCTTGCATGAGACATGCAAAATGGTGGTGCCATGAGCTGACATTTCAATGACTAGTCACTCGAGGCATCTGATCCCTAATCCCTAGCTGCCAAATTTCCGAAAGGAGTCCCCTATGTCCACATTAAAAGAGAAAAACCAGAATCACATCTTCACCATCACGACCGAGCTGGATCCGCCGAAGAGCGCCTCCTCCGCCGTCACGGAAGAGCAGGCGCAGAAAGTCGCTCCCTACGTCGACGCAGTCAATATCGCTGACTGCCCCATGGCAAAAATGCGTATGAGCCCGATCGCCCTCTCCTGCATCATCCAGCAGAAGTACCAGGTCGAGTCCATCTTCCATCTGACCTGCCGCGACAGAAATGTCATCGGCCTTCAGGCGGAACTTCTGGGAGCTGCGGCACTCGGCGTGCATAACATCCTCACCCTCACCGGTGATCCGCCCAAGATCGGTGACCATCCGAATGCCAAAGGAGTCTTTGAAATCGACTCCACCGGCCTTATCCAGATCGCCAGCTGCCTGAACAGCGGTCACGATAT
>CAVBQN010000051.1:0-13480 GCA_963597545.1 Fusicatenibacter saccharivorans | reverse complement strand
GCATGAAAGACAGCTGGGATAAGGTTTCCCAGTCACTCCTATGAGAGCTGCAAGTCCCCCGCGGCAGATGGAACGCGAAAATGAGATGAGCGTTATTTCACATCGCCTTTTGCGTGTCAGAAAGCGGTTTTCCTTATGCGTGACGGCTCCGCTGATTTGCGCCTTTATGTTATAATCGAAGGTGGAAAAGTAACGAAAGGGAGAGACGAAATGGAGATCGCTCGTAAGTTTTACATCATGACGGCCAGCATAGGGACGGGGCACAGCCAGGCGGCGCGTGCCATCGCGGAAGCGATCCAGCGCACGCATCCATCGGACTCGGTGCAGGTCCTTGACTTCGTATCGAGCAATCTTTTCTCCATCGATCACATCATCAAGGATGGCTATCTCAAAATGATCGACGTCTTTCCGGAGATGTATGACCATCTCTACAGTGATTCGCAGATGAGCCGCTTCGGGCAGTTCTCGCAGAAGATGCTGTCTCTTTCCTTCAAACGCAGAATGAAGAATCTCATCATGGCCACGAAGCCGGATGCGATGATCTTCACGCATCCTTTCCCGGCAGGGGCAGCAGACCTTTTGAAGGCGGAGGGCTCGATCTCGATCCCGCTGCTCGGCGTGATCACGGATTTCGATATCCACCAGCTTTGGATCGACCGCTATCTTGACGGGTATTGTGTCGCGACGCCGGATCTGAAGGACCTGCTGGAGACGTATGATATCGATGGCAGCCGCATCCATGTGACAGGTATCCCGGTGCGCCGTGCTTTTTACGAGAAAGCGAAGGAGAGAGAGCCCTTTGAAAAGGGGACGGTACTCGTCATGGGCGGCGGTCTTGGGCTTGGCAATGTCGTGGATAATATCGCTCGTCTCGATGAAGTGGAAGAGATCTCGAAATTCATCGTCGTGACCGGGAAGAATATCAGTCTTTACGAAAAAGTGGCTGCTCTTGCCGAGAAGCTAAAGCATCCCGTGGAGCTTCACAGCTATACAAATAAAGTGGCAGAGATGATGGCAAGGAGTGAGATCCTTGTGACAAAGCCGGGCGCACTTACGTGTACAGAGGCGATGGTGATGCATCTGCCCATGGTGCTGGTCAATACGCTGCCCGGACAGGAGCGTGCGAATGCTATGCATATGAAGAACCTTGGCTGCGCGGAATGGGTGAAGCGGGGAGAACTTGCAGACTCGGTACGCGCTATCCTTCGCGACCCGCTCGTTCGGAAGAAAATGGCAGATGCCTGCAGCGTCGCTCCGAGCGGCAGTGCGGATCAGGTGGCAAAGGTATTATACGATTTGGCAAGAAAGCAGTGACGGATGACCGGTAGCATTGACTGCTTTTCGCTGCTTCACTGCTCTCAATTCTGAAAGATGTGATACACATGGACTCTTTATTCGACATGTCCCCGGAGGCGGGGAAGCGGTATGCCCCCTTGGCGGATCGCATGCGCCCCAGGCGGCTTGAAGACATCGTCGGACAGGATGCTGCCGTTGGACGACAGTCTTTCCTTTATCGCATGATAGAGCGGGATACGATCCCATCCCTCCTTCTTTTTGGCCCGCCGGGGTGCGGGAAGACGACGATCGCATCGGTCATTGCGGAAATGACAAAGAGTTGCTTCATCAAGGTGAATGCGACCTCGAGCGGGATCAAAGAGATCCGGGATGTCGTTTCCCAAGCGAAAGAAGAGCTCTCGTACTACCAGCGTCGGACGATCGTTTTCATCGATGAAATCCACCGTTTCAATAAGGGACAGCAGGATGTGCTTCTGCCCTATGTGGAGGATGGGACATTCATCCTCATCGGTGCGACGACGGAGAATCCCTATTTTGAGATCAACGGGCCGCTGCTCTCCCGTCTGCGGCTGATCCATCTGAAGCGACTTAGTGATGAAGCGATCGTCTCGGTGCTTCATCGCGCGCTCGATGATGAAAAGTATGGGCTGGCGATTCATCGCTATACGGCAAAACCGGAGGCGCTTGCTCTCATTGCTGCCTACGCCTCAGGAGATACGCGCGTCGCGCTGAATCTCTTGGAGCAGTCGACATCCATGCTGATGGACGGAGGCTCTCTGACAGAGAAGGAAATCGGCGAGGTGGCAGGTGTTCAGATCTCCAGCTATGATAAGCAGGGGGACTACCATTACAATATCGTCTCTGCCTTCATCAAGAGCATGCGAGGGAGCGATCCTGATGCAGCGCTGCACTATCTGGCGCGTATGATCGACGGAGGAGAGAAGACGTCCTTCATTTCAAGGCGCATCATGATCTGTGCAGCGGAAG
Source organism: Fusicatenibacter saccharivorans (assembly GCA_963597545.1). GTDB lineage: Bacteria > Bacillota > Negativicutes > Veillonellales > Dialisteraceae > Dialister > Dialister saccharivorans_A. Next base: position 11,197 of record CAVBQN010000051.1, on the reverse strand, counting down.
ATGTGGGTCTGGCAGATCCGCGAGCGCTGCAGGTGGCGGTATCAGCGGCGCAGGCGGCAGAAATGGTCGGTTTTCCTGAGTCGCAGATCATCCTTGCGGAAGCCGTACTCTATATTTGTCTGGCACCGAAGAGCAACAGTGCCTGCTCCGGCATTTTTGCCGCCGAAGGGGAGGAAAAGACAAGGAAGGACTGGTCCATCCCCGCGCACCTCATGGACTCGCACTACAGCGGAGCGAAGAAGATGGGGCTTGGCATCGGATATAAATATCCTCACGATTTCGGCGGATGGGTAGAGCAGCAGTATCTTCCCGATGAGCTCGTAGGACACCAGTACTACAAGCCCCGCCCTCTCGGGCAGGAGGGTGACATGGTGCGCGCCTGGTGGGCGAGAAGAAAGGGAAGTAAGTGACTGATAGCTGGGGATTCGGAGCCTCGAGTGACTAATGACTTGAATGCTACTTTGGGGCATCACCATCATTTATACTCCGCGGCCGAGCTATTTAAGGAAGATGAAGACGAAGCTATGTATAAAAATCCATATGAAATCTGATTCTGCGATTGAATCAGTGTTTCCTAACCCTGAACCTAATAAAGGAGATATAACCATTTATCCATGAAAAAGAAGACAGCAAGCCGGAGACGGACGACGAGAGTGCAGAAGAACGAGGAGAAGAGCTATGAGATCACAGGTGTGATCCTCTTCCTCTTCGGCCTTTTCATTCTCTTTAGTCTTTTTAGCGACAGTACCGGTTTTTTCGGAGATATTACGAATAAAGGCAGCCATTTCCTCTTCGGATTCGGCGCGCCTTTCTGCGCCCTTTTGATGATGTTTTTCGGTGGGCGCTATGCCGTGACATCGAAAGGAATTTCCTGGGACAGGCGCGTTGCGCTGGTCATCCTGCTGGTGCTGCTCCTCTTCATGGCGGTGCATCATTTTTTGGTCCCTTTTGGAAGAGAAATGGATATCCAGTCGATCCTCACCTATGGCGGAATCGTCGGGGCGGGATTCTGCGTCTTTTTCCATGACGCGATGGGATACTGGGGGACGACGCTGGTGCTCCTCGGAGCCATCGTGATCGATGTACTTCTGCTGACGCACTGGTCGCTCTCCCGGGGCGCGCAGAAAGTGGGCTCAAAGGCGCAGGTACTCGGAAAGAAAACAGGAGAGAAGATCGAAGCCGCAGCCATGCGGCTCAGGGAAAAGAAAGCGGCGCTGGATGCTGCCAGAAGTGCTGCTCGGCTGGAAGTACTTGATGATAAGCCGACGGAGTTTATTTATAAGAAGAATGAAGAAAATGCGGTAGAACCGATGGAAGAGGAGCCTCCGGCAGAAAATATGGCGGTCCCTGCGCAGATGCCGGATGCGGAAGAGCCACCGATTTCCGTAGAAGAGCCTATCGAAGAAATCCCTCCGGAAGCGGACGAAGAAGCGCAGGAAGAGTCGCTGATGCCAGAGGAGCCGGTCGAAGAGATCGAAGAACCACCGATGCCACCGCTACCGGAAACGGAGGATGCAGTGGCAGAAGAACCACTGGAAGAACCAGTAGAAGAGATGCCCGGGGAAGAGAAGCCGGAGGAGGACATTCATCCGATACCGGCAGCGCCCGTCTCAGCAGACCCGGCGCATCCTGCACCTGCGGCTGAAGAAGGGCCGGTGTATCAGTTTCCTCCGTTGTCGCTTCTTCATGCGGGAACGAATGCGGGACAGGGAGAGGCCGATGCAGGACAGAAGGCGGCACTCATCGAGTCGACGCTTGCCAGCTTCGGGGTCCGAGCGAAGGTCGTTCACTACAGCGTGGGGCCGACGGTGACACGTTTCGAGCTCAAGCCGGAAATGGGCGTCCGCGTGAGCAAGATCGAAGGGCTTTCGAATGAGCTCGCCATGGCGCTTGAGGCGACACATATCCGCATCGAAGCCCCGATTCCGGGGAAATCTGCGGTCGGCATCGAGATCCCGAATACGAAGGCGGCGTCTGTGCCGCTTCATGATGTGCTTGCCAGCGATGCCTTTCAGCATGGCAAGGGCCATATCCTTGTGGCTTTGGGGAAGGACATCACCGGGAAGACCGTTGTGACCGATCTGGCGAAGGCGCCGCATCTTCTGATCGCAGGCTCGACCGGCAGCGGCAAGAGCGTGTGCATCAATTCCATCATCACGAGCATCATTTACCATAGCCGCCCGGATGAGGTGAAGCTCATGCTCATCGACCCAAAGGTGGTCGAGCTGTCTGTCTATAATGGTATCCCGCATCTGCGTACGGAAGTCGTGACGGATATGAAGAAGGCGCAGGGCACATTGAATTGGGCTGTCCGTGAAATGGAGGCCCGTTACCAGCTCTTTGCCGGGGCGAAGGTGCGAAATATCGAAGGGTATAATAAGCTGTATCCTGACAAAAAGATGCCCTATATTTTACTGATCGTCGATGAATTTGCCGACCTCATGAACGTCGCGGCCAAAGAAGTCGAAGTCCTGATCCAGCGTCTGACGCAGAAGGCGCGTGCCGCAGGCATCCATCTGATCCTTGCGACGCAGAGACCGTCAGCCGATGTCATCACCGGCGTGATCAAATCAAACATTCCGAGCCGTATCGCATTCATGGTCGAGTCGGGCCTCAATTCCCGCATCATTCTCGATGAGGGCGGTGCAGAATCGCTGCTCGGCAAGGGCGATATGCTCTTTAAGCAGGCGGGAGCGCTCAGTACTGTCCGTATCCAGGGGGCATTCATCTCGGACGAAGAGGTCGAGGATGTGGTGAACTATGTCAGGGCGGAATGCATCCGTCAGGAAAGTCATGTCGTCTATGAGCCGATCGATCTTTCTATCCCGGAAAAAACAGAGAAAGAGGACGAAATGGTCGAAGAGCAGGATGATCTCATGCCGGAGGCTTCGGAATGGGTGCTCGATACGAAGCGTGCTTCTGTCTCCGCTCTCCAGCGCCGATTCCGTATCGGGTATACCCGGGCCGGCCGTCTCATGGATACCATGGAGCGCCTCGGTATCGTAGGCCCTGCGGAAGGGGCAAAGCCAAGAGACATTCTTGTTGATAAGGAGCAGCTTTCTGATATTCTTGCAGGCGGGAAGAAGGAAGAGCCGCCGGACTAGAGAATTGGTCTTCAACTGTATGGCGTTTTTTGCAAAAATTGCACACTTGTGACTGCGGATCGGGGACCAGCTGCACGTTTCCTCCGCTTCTCTGATAGAGCCTGTATCGAAATGAGGTGATCCATCTTGAAACGTCTATGCTCCGTCTTACTGTTTCTCCTGCTGGCAGGCGGTGCTTTTTGGGGGATTCTCCGCTATGCGAAGAATCTGGAAGCAGAGCGGCGCCAGGAACAGCATCCTGTGAGCAAGGTCGTCGTGCTGACGGATCTTTCACCGGATGTGCTGGATCCGGTGAAAGATGCTTTTTATAAAGAGCAGGGGCTTGCTGTAGAGATCTCCTATGTATCTGGCGCAGATCTATTAAAGAAGACCTCCGCTGAGGAAATGGCAGCGGATGTGGTGATCACCAGTCAGGATATCCTGATGCGGATGAAAGAGAACGGACAGCTCGCAGCCTATTCATCCTCGCGTACAGATACGGCGCTGAATCTTTTCAAGGATGAAGAGGCGTATTGGACAGGTCTTTGGGTGGATCCCATCGTGTTTGCGGTGAATCCGGATTTTCTTAAGAAGCAGACGCCATTTTCCTATACATGGGCAGAGGTCTTCACGAGGGAAGAGGCACAGCTTTCGATGACAGACTTCATCGCCGCCGAGATGTCGAAGGATCTCCTGATGTGTCTCATCGAGCACTTCGGGCCAGACTATGCGATGGAACTCTTGGGCAAGGCGCAGCAGCATCTTGTACAATATGGGAAGTATCTCTCTACGCCGTCCCGTATGGCGGCGATGGGAAAGTGCGATATCGGGATCTCCGGGCTGAATGAAGTTCTTCGCACGAAGCGGGAGAAAATGCCTGTCATGATCATTTATCCGGAGGATGGCGCTCCCTGGTACCTCTATGGGACAGGGCTTCTGGCAGAAAGCGCACATCCTGAGCGGGGCGAGTGCCTGATAGACTGGCTTCTGGACTCGGCGAAATATAAAAGCATCATGGAAAAGAACGGGAACTACTTCATCTATGTGAATGATGATGCGGCAGAGCCCGATGCGGCTGGCAATGAACTTGTTTTTTGGGAATTAGAAAAAAGATATCTGGATGAAGGCAGAAAGGATCTGCTGAATCTATGGGGAGAAAAAGTACGATTTGGAGGAACAAAGAAGTGACGAAGAAATTAGGATTTATCAGTCTGGGCTGCTCGAAGAACCTGGTCGATACGGAAATGATGGTGGGCATCATGGAGAAGGCCGGCTATGAACTGACCGAAGATCTGGCAGAAGCGCATGTCATCATTATCAATACCTGCACATTCATCGATCCGGCTAAGGAAGAGTCGATCCAGACGATTCTGGAAACGGCGGAATACAAGAAAACAGGTGTCTGTGAACGTCTTGTGGCTGCCGGCTGCCTCTCACAGCAGTATAAGGAAGCGCTTGCGAAGGAGATCCCGGAAGTCGATATTTTCATCGGTACAGACTCCTGGCAGGATATTCTGGATGCCGTGAATGAATCCTATGCCAATGGCGGAGAAAAAGTGTTTAAATTCGGCACCATTCCCTGCGCGAATGAAGAGCTCATCCCGCGTGCATCGCTGACGCCGAAATATACCGCCTATGTGAAGATCGCAGAAGGCTGCAGCAATGGCTGCACGTTCTGTTACATCCCCTATGTACGCGGGCCGATGAGAAGCCGTCCGATCTCTTCCATCGTCCATGAAGTGAGACGTCTGGCGGCTGAAGGGGTACGTGAATTCAATCTCATCGCGCAGGATCTTTCCTGCTACGGACGCGACCTTGGGACGAATCTTGCAAGCCTCCTTCGTGAACTCGTCAAGATCGAGGGTGTGAAGTGGATCCGTCTTTTCTATCTCTATCCGACCTACTTTGATGATGAACTCTTGGACGTCATCCTGCACGAAGATAAGATCTGCAAGTACGTGGATATCCCGCTGCAGCATATCAGCAATGCCGTGCTCACTCGTATGCACCGCCGCGATTCCTCGGAGAGCATCTATGCTCTTCTTCGGAAACTCCGCGCTGCCAGACCGCGCATGACCATCCGCACGACGCTCATGGTCGGATTCCCGGGAGAGACAGAGGCTGATTTTCAGGAGCTCTGTGACTTCATTCGAGAGATCAAATTCGACGATATGGGGGCCTTTACATTCTCCCCGCAGGATGGTACGCCTGCGGCGCGCATGACAGATCAGATCGATGAAGAGGTGAAGGAAGACCGCTACCATCAGCTGATGGCGATCCAGGCCGGGATTTCGGAAGAAAACAATGAACGCCTTATTGATACCGACGCGGAAGTCCTCGTCGAGGAAATCATCGAGGATGGCGAGGGACATAGACAGGCCAAGGGCCGTACGTCCTATCAGGCGCCCGAAGTCGATGGGAATGTGTATATCGACAACCCGGGAGATCTCAAGCCGGGCGATTTCGTGAATGTCCATATCATCGACGGATATGCGTATGATCTGATCGCAGAAGTGAAGGAATAAAAGATTCAAGGTTCAGGTGGATGGGTTCAAGGCTCTCGTGGCGGCTTCGCCGCCAATAGTTAGGCAGGGCGATGCCCGAAAGCAGCATGCAAGCCACCAGCCGCCGGTCACTTTTACCCCGATCCCTTTTCTTCCTACAGCCCATCAAGGAGAACATGCATGATCACTGAAATCATTACCACTGGCACCGAGCTCCTGCTAGGGGAGATCGATAACGAAAACAGCCGTTATCTGGCGGAGCTCATGAATGAACATGGATTCACTGTCGCCTTTATGACGACGGTGGGGGATAATCCGGAGCGGATGAGAGCGGCCTTTGCTACGGCACTCTCCCGAGCAGATCTTGTCATCACCTCGGGCGGCCTTGGCTCAACGCAGGGAGACATCACGAAAAAGATCGGAGCCGAGGTACTGGGACTTCCCTATGTTCTCTTTCCGGAAGAGGCAGCGCGTCTTGCTGCGTACTACAAAGAAAAGGGACGCCCCTATCTGCCCTCTTTATCGCGCCAGGCGTGGTTTGCTGAAGGCGCGGAGCTCCTCAGGAATGAAGCCGGTTCTGCCAGCGGCTGCCTCCTTTCGCATCATGGGAAATTTCTGGTACACCTTCCCGGACCTCCTTTTGAGATGAAGAGGATGGCAGAAAAACACATGCTCCCCTCGCTCAAAAAACGGTTGGGAGAGATGGGGACGATCCGCTCCATGATCCTGCCGATCCCCGGCAGGACGGAGGCGGAGATCGAAGAGACCATCATGGACCTCATCCTGGCGCAGAGAAATCCCACCATCGCCCTTCTTGCACGACCGGGGTATATCGCCCTTCGTGTGACGGCGAAAGCGGAAACGGCAGAGGCGGCCTATGCGCTGATGTCGCCGCTGGTGACAGAGCTCAGGAAGCGACTCCCCGTAGCTGACTATCACATCGAGCAGCATGTGCGGGAAGACCTCGTGGCTCTTCTGGAGAAGACGCATCTTTCCATAAGCGCTGCCGAGTCCTGCACTGGAGGTCTCATCGGAAAGCTGATGACGGATCTTCCGGGCAGCTCGGCTTATTTCAAAGGAAGTGCAGTCACATACTGGAATGAGGCCAAAGAAAATGTGCTGGGGGTCTCTTCGGAGACACTTTCCCGCTATACGGCAGTCAGCGGAGAAACGGCAAAAGAGATGGCAGAGGGCAGCCGCCGTCTGTATGCATCAGACATTGCAGTCTCGACGACAGGCTACGCAGGTCCCGGAAGAGGGGAACGCGGCGAGCCTTCCGGCACCGTCTTCCTCGCTGTCTCCGGCGCATATGGTACAGAGGTATATGAAGAACATTTCCTAGGCTCCCGGAAGAGTGTCCGCTATGCTGCCGCAGAGAAAGCGATGTACTATGTGATGGAGTACATCAGGAAACGGATGGGGAAATAAGCAGCAGGTGCTTTCCCCGCGCAGCATTTTCCGTGCATCAAAAAAGACACACTCGCTTTTTGATCAGCCCCTGTCAAGTTTATAAAGGAGAATATGGATGAAGCTGTTTTTATGTTCGCACTTTTCAAGTGTAGGAAGTTTGATAAAAGAAGAAATTGATAACAAGAAAGTCGCATTTATTCCAACAGCTTCGCTGCGTGAAGGCTACACCGGTTATGTCGGCTCGGCTCGAAAATTATTCAAAAAGTTGGGAGCAATCGTAACTGAAATTGATATTTCAACGGAGGCTTATTCAACGATACAGTCTGTTTTTGAAGATGCGGATGTGATATATTTTACTGGTGGAAATTCTTTCTTCCTTATGGACCAGCTCCGTAAAACGGGAACGGATGAGCTGTTGAAGAAAGAATTGGCAAAGGGAAAACTGATGATTGGTGAATCGGCAGGTGCGATTATATGCGCTCCAAGCATCCAATATATCGAGCAAATGGATGAAAAGCCGGAGGACTACTCACAAGAAGATGATGCAGGGCTTGATTTGATTGATTTCTATGTTCTTCCGCATTATCTTACAGCACCATTTAAGAAAGTTACCGAGAAAATAATGACTGAATTTTCGGATTTGAATCTATGCCCAATTAACAACCGTCAGGGAATTGTAATTGATGGTGAAGGTTCAAAGGTTATTTGCAAAGACTAATTTGAAAATTCAAGTTTGTCGAACTGATAAAATCCCTTTAGGAACTAAAAGGCGCACTTCATTCCCGGTCAGCAGAAGAAAACTGTTCGACCGAGCATGTTTCGTTACTTCGTTCCGTCAAGGTGGCTACACCCCCTTGCGACGCTTGTGCGTCTATCCCTTGTGGACTTGCCGTCCGCAAACAGCATGAAATGCTGTTCGCCGCCAGCAAGTTTGGAAAAACAAATACCGAAAATCAGACCGTTTGGTCATAAAAAAATCCCCCTAAAGCAGTTTGGTTATTTACCTTGTCTGCTTTAGGGGGATCATATCATTTGGCGCGTGTGTCTTTTTTGCTGCGGCATACGGAGAAAACGTGTTGAGGGAACGGAAGTGATCATTGGAGATCTTCGCGGTGCTTTTTTCGCCGCTCCATGCCCTCTGCAACTTTAGGAACTGCTGAGCCAACCGCAGAGCCCAATCGGATCCGTATGTTCCCGGTGCCTGCTATTTTCTCAAGTCGATCCCGCGAATCTGCTGACGGAGCGGAAGTACGGAGTAGGGGGCGACGGAGAATTCATCGACGCCCATCTTAAGGAAGGTCTCCGTGATGGAGAGATCACTGCCGAGCTCACCGCACATGCCGACCCAGATGCCGGCTTTGTGTGCATTTTCTACCGTCATCCGGATGAGCTTTAGGACGGCAGGATGATGCGGATTGAAGAAATCGGTCAGGTTGCGGCTAGTGCGGTCGACGACCAAGGTGTACTGCGAGAGGTCATTCGTACCGATGGAGAAAAAGTCGACTTCTTTCGCGAGCTTGTCGCTGATGAGTGCAGCAGCCGGTGTTTCGATCATGATGCCGATCTCCATCTGCTTATCGTAAGCGATGCCTTTCTTATCGAGCTCCATCTGGACTTCCGTCAGGATCTCCTTCGCCTTCCACACTTCCCAGACGGAAGTAATGAGCGGGAACATGATGGCCGCTTTGCCATAGGCGCTCGCACGGAGGATGGCGCGGAGCTGGACTTTGAAGATCTCAGGACGCTTCAGGGAGATGCGAATCGCGCGCAGACCGAGCGCCGGATTATCCTCTTTCGGCAGATGGAAAGCGGAGGCCTCTTTGTCTGCACCGATGTCGAGGGTACGGATGATGACACGCTTGCCGGCCATGGTCTCGATGGCGAGTTTATAGATATTGAATTGTTCTTCTTCCGACGGCAGCGTTTCGCGGCCCATGTAGATGAATTCGCTGCGGAAGAGGCCGATGCCTTCCGCGTCATTCTTGAGGACGGCAGAAAGGTCGGCGGCAGAGGAAACGTTCGCTGCGACCTCGATGCGGTGACCATCGATCGTTTCGCTCGGAAGTCCCTTCAGCTGCTGCAGGAGCTCTTTCAGGTGGATGCTCTGGCTCTGTTTCTCTTTCATACCGGAGAGGATAGCCGGTGTCGGTTCGAGATAGACAACGCCGGAGAAGCCATCGATGACAGCGGTCTTCCCATCGTGGGAGGCATCGACATCCGTCCCGGTCGCAACGATCGCAGGGACGCCGAGCGCACGGGCGAGGATCGCGGTATGTGAAGTCGGAGTGCCTTCCTTCGTCACGAAGCCTAAGATCTTTGTCGTGTCCATCTGAATGGTCTCGCTTGGTGTGAGGTCATCCGCGTAGAGGATGCAGGGTTCATCTGAGGAGAAGAGTGCCTGCTTCTGACGGAGCGTGCGGAGCAGGATGCGTGCGACTTCCGCAAGGTCAGCGATCTGGCCATGGACATAGTCGTCCGGATCTGCTTCATAGATACGGGTGAAGTTCTGCTCCGCCTGCTGGATGGCGTACTCTGCATTGACGCTCTGCTTCCGAATGATAGACTTGACCGCGTCAACGAATTCAGAGTCTGTCATCATCTGCTGATAGACTTTGAAGATAGAAGCGTTATCAAGACCGACATGAGAGATGGCTTCCTGGTAGAATTCCTTCATCTTGACAGCGGCTGCATTGCGCGCGGAGTCAAAGCGTGCGACTTCGGTCTCCGGTTTTTCGATCTCTGTGCGGGCGAAATCCATCGGCTGGTGTCGGAAGATACGCAGCGGGCCGATCGTGACCATGCCGGAAATACTTTTGCCATGAATGGTAAGCATAGGTGGTATCCTTTCGTTTTGTATTGTAAATCAATCGGGCTCAAGGGGCGTTTCTACAAGCCTTTCTAAGGAAACACTGATTAAATCGTTATCGGATTTCATTCTTGGATTTTTATACAGAGCGAGGAGACAGAGGGCGCGAATAGCGAGCTATTTAAGGAGGATGTCGACGACGCTATGTATAAAAATCCATATAAAATCTGATTCTGTGATTTAATCAGCGTTTCCTAACTCAATTCTCTATTCCCTTTCGACATTCCACGCCCTTGTCGTAGTAATGCCGGATCTTTTTCATTTCTGTGATGAGGTCGGCGGCGTCAAGAATGATCTTCGGCGCATTTCTTCCCGTGAAGACGAGTTCGCAGTCCGGGCTTCTGGCGGCGAGGATGCGCTTCGTATCCTCCTCGGTCGCAAGGTCGTACCAATAAGCCATGTTGTATTCGTCTAAAACAACGAGATCATAGTCTTTGGAGACTGCATTGACCGCATCCTCGATCCCATTGAGAACCATGTCGCGATATTCTTTCGGCGGATGCCCTGCGGGGTAGACGCGCAATGCGGAGCCCCAGGCTTTGATCTCTTCATCGGTCAGCATGCCTTCTTTCGCAATGAAATAAGGTTTACCCAAAGTGATTAGCTTTAATCCGGGAAGCTGCTGTAGAATTTTTTGTTCCGAATAGGCCATTGACTTCATGAACTGGATGAAACAGACTTTCTTTCCCGCACCGACAGCACGGACGGCAAGTCCGATGGCAGCGGTGGTTTTCCCTTTTCCGTCACCGGTATAGACTTCGATATATCCTTTCATAAAAGACCTCCTTAGGGGAATCTGACAGGCAAAGGAATGATGAGTTAAATCGCTAGATCATCCATCTATTGATGCCTATATTATTATACAATACGAAGGGAAGAGGAGAAAGTGTGAAAAAGAGGAATGAGGCAGGACGTGTTTCGCTACGACCTACCGCTGGGCGAAAGCGGGGCGTTGGCTGAAGCGGAGGTGCCCCGATCAGCAGGTAAGATTTTATCTTTCACACCTTGACTTCCATAGTTTGCAATCTACATTAGCAAGCATTTTTGAAATGTCTCGAAAATAGATATTTATTGGCTCTATATAACTGGGGCTTTTGGTATCTATTGGATTATGTTATAGAAATAGCTCTTTAGCATCAGCTGCTGTATGATATTTCTGATTGGCTATGTGTTGTAATAGTATAAAATATCTATGGAAAAATCAGATTTTATCGATACTGTTAGTTTGAACCTACTCTTATTGTTAGTTTTTATTCCGGATAATTCCGGTTATTTTCCGTTTTCCCTACTTGCTAATCTTTAGTAAAAGCTGTAACATATTTTCTAAAGAAAGT